>USOZ01000064.1 GCA_900556525.1 uncultured Oscillospiraceae bacterium
CGGCATAGGCACAACGGGTCTTATAACATATATGAGAACGGATTCTCTCAGAATATCCGAAGAAGCGCGCGCGGCGGCAAATCAGTATATAGCAGAGGCTTTCGGCGAAAAATATCTGCCCGAAAAGCCGAGATATTTTAAATCCGGAAGCAACGCGCAGGACGGCCATGAGGCAATCCGCCCCACATCGCCCTCGCTCACACCAGAAAAGGTCAAGGGCAGTCTCTCGGCTGACCAGTATAAGCTTTATACCCTTATCTGGAAGCGCTTAAGCCGAGCTTGCGCGAAGCCTCCTGCTGAAGCGTAGAGGTCGTAAAAGGCGGCGCAGGCTGCTTTTTGCGCACGCTCTTTTTTATATTTGTAACAATAAATTCTTCTTTTTCAAGGTTTTTGAGGATATTATCGGTTTCCTCTTTTGTTGAAAGCTCCGCTTTCTTCCCGTCTATCTCGGTCAGCTTTGCGGCGAACTGCTTCTTCGACGCGTTTCCGCGCAGCTTTGCATCGATCGTCCAGTATTCTTGACTCTCGAATGCTTCGATTTCCTTTTCGCGGTCAACGATAAGCCGAACTACCGCCGACTGAACACGTCCCGCGGAAAGTCCGCGCCTTACTTTTTTCCAGAGGAACGGGCTGAGCTTATAGCCCACGATTCTGTCGAGTATGCGGCGCGCCTGCTGAGCGTTCACAAGATCCATATCAAGGCCGCGCGGGTGCGCCATTCCGCTTTCGATACCCGTCTTGGTGATTTCGCTGAACGTAACGCGTACCGCACGCTTGTCGTCCAGCTTCAGAACGTGTGCAAGATGCCACGAGATAGCTTCTCCCTCGCGGTCCGGGTCGGTTGCGAGAAAAACTTTGTCGGCCTCTTTCGCCTGTGCCTTTAAATCTTTTATAAGAGCCGATTTATCGCGCTTATTTTCATAACACGGCGTAAAATCATGCTCAATATCAACTCCCAGCTTGGATTTCGGCAGGTCGCGGATATGTCCCGCAGAAGCTACTACCTCGTAATCCTTTCCGAGAATTTTCTTGACCGTCTTAACCTTGGTAGGTGACTCCACAATAACTAAATTTGACAATCTATACCTTTCCTTTCTCCTTGCTCAGTTCCCAGCCGATGATCGACGCGGCGACCGCCGCATTCAGCGACTCGGCATTCTCTATCGGTATATATAATTTCTGTCCTGCGGCGCAATATACCTCTTTTCTTACGCCGTTTCCCTCGTTTCCGATTATAACGGCGGTCTTTGCGCCGAATTTTATTTTTTCAAGACGCTGCGCGTCCTTATCGAGCATTGCCGCATAAACCGCATACCCCGCCTTTTTCAGCCTTGAAATAAATTCGGGAAGTTCGGTTTCAATAAGCGGCAGCCTGAACAGCGAGCCCATAGCGCTCCGCACTATCTTAGGCGAATAAATATCCGCGCAGTCGGGCGAAAGAATTATCCCGTCAAGCCCGAACGCATCGGCAGTGCGAATTATCGTGCCGATATTTCCGCTGTCCTGAAGTCCGTCGAGCAGTAAAAAATGCCCGCCTTCTTCTATTTTACCCGAAAGAATCGGTTTGTCAAGTGTTTTTGCGGTAAGAAACATTCCCTGCGGGGACTTTGTATCCGAAATATATGCCGCCACGTCGTCCGAAATGAACAGCGGCGCGGCAGTCTTTGCGATTTTTCCAAAAGCCTCCGCATATTTCTCGGCAGCGCTCTGCGTAACGAGAAACGACGTTATTTCGAGTCCGCTTTTGACCGCTTCTTCGCAAAGTCTTGCGCCCTCAATCGGAAATTCGCCGTGTTCGCGGCGGTATGCACGCTCGCGCACAAGACTGCGATAGTGAACTGCGGCGACATTCTTTCTCGAAGTGACAACCATTTGACATTATCCTTCCGTTGTGATAAAATAGACATAATCCCCACAAGGAGGGCTTTATGAATTATTCCGAATTATCTCTTGCCGAGCGCGATACGGGGCTTTCCTTCGACTCGGAAAACCTCTCGCTTATCGGCGAAATGAACTCATTCGGCGTTACGATTTCCGACCGCGGCGACGAATATATTCTGCAAATCTTTGCCGACGCGCCTTTTAACTTTGAACAGGCGATAAAAGACGAGGTCGATCTGCTATCCGAAAGTATGCCTAAAAATACAATCAACAGGCAGTCCTGCGAAATCGACAGATATGAGATCCGTCTGCGCAAAAGCGCTTTATTGCAGGAAAATCTCGCATTGCTTGTTGCATTTTCAGAAACGCTTACGGAAAATCTGCATTCAGTCGGACTTATCGGTAAAGAACCTCATCTGCCCGAAAAGCCATTCCCGGCAGAGCTGAAACACGAAAAAAAAACAGGTCGGAGCATAAAGCTGGGCTTTGACTTCGGAAGCGTAAAAGGATTGCTCGGCGCACTTCTCGGTGGTATCGCAATGATATTCATTCCCTACGCCGCCGTAACACTTAAAACCGAGCAAACCGCCTTTTCGACCGTTACCGAGATCGGCGGATACATTCTCTCCGCCGCCGCGACAACGCTAATCTTCTTCGATTACCGCTTTCTTGCGAAAAAGCTGGACGCTTTCGGAGTTATCATATGTCCGCTCATTTCGGTTATTTCATCTGTCTTGGCAGCTCTTCTCACGACCGCCAAGAGCTTCGCCTATATTACGGGAACTTCCGCACTCACCGCGCTGGCGAACCTCGACAAGCTGTACGAGATCTCCCCGGAAATTGCTTCGGCAAGCGGCGGATACCTCGCGATAGGCGTTGTTATCTCCGCGTTTGCTTCGCTGCTGAACTGTCTCTGGTACTTCAATAAGCACCCCGATGAAATGACCAAAAATGAAAAGACCGACGAAAAAACGTCGCAAAAAAGATAATTGCGCGTCTTTTCCGACGTTGCCCTATATGCTAAAATATCACGCCCGTTTTTACGCAGGCGTGATACTTTTTATCTGATTAAAGGGCAGCCTTTGCCTTATCGCATAAAGCGGTGAAGCCTGCTGCGTCGTTGATAGCGATTTCGGAAAGCATCTTGCGGTTAAGACCGATGTTAGCCTTCTTTAAGCCGTTGATGAATGTAGAATAATTCATTCCGTTGAGCTTGCAGGCTGCGGAAATTCTGGTGATCCAGAGCTTTCTGAAGTCTCTCTTCTTTAAGCGTCTGCTGATATATGCGTACTGACCGGACTTCCAAACCGCTTCCTTCGCGGTCTTAAAGAGTCTGGACTTGCCGCCCCAGTAACCCTTAGCCAGCTTTAATGTTTTATTTCTTCTCTTGCGGGTAGCTAATGCGCCTTTAATACGTGCCATTGTTTCGTCCTCCTTTTATTCTCTTCTTACTTAGCGTAGGGCATGATTGCTCTTACTTCTGCGATGTTTGTCTTGTCGCAGTAGCCTGCTGCACGATTGCTTCTCTTACGCTTTGTGTCTTTCTGAGTCAGTCTGTGACGGCGGTTGGTACGCTGGTACTTGATCTTACCGGTAGCTGTAAACTTAAAGCGCTTTTTTGCACCGCTGTGAGTTTTAATCTTGTTCTTAGGCATTTTTTCGTCCTCCTTTGATTACTCTGCCGCTTCTTCGGCAGCCGCTTTTGCTTTTTTATTACCTGCGGGAGCAGCCTTCGGCGCAATAACCGCCATATAGTTCTTGCCCTCGAGCTTCGCAGGCTTTTCGGAAGCGCCATACTCGGCGCAAGCGTCCATGAACTTTCTCATAAGGTCCTCGCCCAGATTCATGTGAGAAAGCTCTCTCATACGTCTGAAACGAACCTTTATGCGTACCTTATCTCCGTTTTTCAGGAACTTCAGAGCCTGATTCACCTTTGTGTTAAAGTCATTCGTGTCGATATTGAGCGACATCTGAATTTCTTTAAGCTCAGCCTGTTTCTGATTTTTCCGAGATTCTTTCTCGCGCTTTGACTGTTCAAAGCGATATTTTCCGTAGTCCATAATGCGGCATACCGGCGGGTTTCCCTGCGGCGCGATCAGTACAAGATCAAGTTCTTCCTGTTCCGCGCGGCTTAAAGCCTCGTCCGAAGACATAACTCCGAGCTGTTCGCCGTCCGCACCGATCACACGGACTTCCTTTTCGTGAATCTCGTCGTTGATGAGCAGTTCTTTTGCGCTGATAATATACACTCCCTTTCTGAAAAAGCCAAAACAAAAAGCGCAAGGAACTCCTGCGCTTAAAAAATTCTATTACATTTCTGCAACGAATTTGATAAACAACCTCGTCAAGCAGCGTTAAGGCGCCGACGGGTGAGAGAAGTTCTGCTTTCTGTTTATAAATTACTTGAATATTATAACCCTGTTTTCCCGATTTGTCAATACCTTTATGAAAAATTTTTCACTTTTCTTTTTCGACAAAATATGATACAATAAGGAAAACGAATTTTAAGGAGAAAAAGATGCTTAAAAAGATACTTTCGCCCGAATCCTGTAAAAAATGCCGTATCTGCTGCGTTTTTGACCGTGACGATATATGGGAGATACCCGTTTTTTCCGATGAACAGCACAAGCGTATCACCGAAAAATCGCCCTCGTTCGCATTTGTCCCGCGCGGAAACAACAGTTGGGTATACGATATGAAATTTGACGCGGACGGGCTTGCCGCCTGTCCTGCATTGTCCGAAAACGGCTGTACGCTCGGCGAAAACAAGCCTTTCGACTGCAAGATATGGCCTTTTCGCGTTATGGAACGCGAGGGTGAGATACTGCTGACGCTCGCGCCGCTGTGCGAAGCGGTAAACGGGCTTGACGGCGACACGCTCGCAGCCTTCGCCGAAAAAATCGCGCCGACCGTTTTTGCCGAAGCCGAAAAAAATCCCGATATAGTCAAGCCGTATGCCGAGGGGTACAGGATTTACGCCGTCAAATCTCGCCGTTAAATGTACGGCGGCCCTTGACCTCGCCATTGCGCAGCTTTGTGCAGTAAACGTCGAACTGCTCGTCGACCCAGTATATCATCTGTTTGTAGCCGTCGAAGCTATGGTCAAAATCCTGCTCGGCGGCTGCTTCGCTTTTTTCGGAGCAGTTCTCGCCGTACCAGACCTTAGCGCGCAGTATCTTCTTTTTATCGTCGTCCTCGCCGACTTCTTTTGGAACGACCTGATAATTAAAGGTATTGAGGCTTCCGACAGTACCGTTTCCGACCTCGAAATAGAAATATCTCGGTATTTCAAAATGCCGCGAACGGTCATAAGTGTATTCCATTTTTCCGCCGCCTTTCAATAAAAATATCCCGCTGACGCGTACGTCGGCGGGATCATTGTTTCCGCAGATTATTCAGCGGGAGTTTCCGCCGCATTATCAGCGCTTTCTTCAGGCTCGACATCAGCCTCGTTTTCGGCATCTGCCGCCTCGTCAGCGTCCGCTTCATCTTCAACGTCAGCCGAATCGCCAACGGTTTCGTCTGTTGTTACCGACGGAGTTGTCGAGGGGGTCGACGTGCTGTTATTGCCGCCGAAATAAACAGTAATTACGTTTACTGCGATAGCAATAATGAAAATGAGGATTGCAGCAGTCTTGGTCGCGCGCGCAAGCTTAGCTTCCTTGGTTCTGCCGCTGTTTTTCTGATAATAGTTATCGGAACTGCCGCCCGTAATGACATTGGACATACCCTGCTTGGATTCCTGCATCATAACTACCGCAACCACAAATACGCAGGCAAGAATAAGTAAAACCGCCGAAATAATTTCAATAACACTCATTATAATCTCTCCTTAAAAGTCTGAATATGTTAAAGCTGTTAGGCTCGTCTGACATTAGCACGTTGTATTATACCATACTTTTTGGAGAAATGCAAGCATTTTTTGAAAAAATTTTAAAATAAAGGCAATATATGCTCACTTTTCCTGATATGCCGTATTCCCTCGGCGCTCAAATCCACGTCTGAAACGTCTGCCTCTGAGTTTTTTTGCCGCACTTTCAAGTGCGCACCCCGCAATGAACAGCAGCGTTATCCAACCCGCCATAGTAACGATCAAAATCAATGCTTCCATAAGCACACCTTCCTTTCATGCGCTTATTATAGCATTGTATCAGTCCCGAAAAAAGGACAACAAAACAGTCCCATACATAACTTTGCATGGGACTGACGATATATCAGCTCAAGTCCGCTTTCATTTTTCTTCCGAAAGCGAATACCGCCGCGAAGCCTACAGCCGCACAGTAAGCAAGCAATACAAGCATTGACGGCAGGAATCCCGAGTAGTCTCCCGTGATAACGCAGCGTGCAGTCTTTACACAGTGATAAAAAGGAAGCACGCGGCTTATATCAAGCAGAACTCCGCCGAGTCCTTCAACGTCCATAAACACTCCGCCTAGCATACTTCCGAGGGAAATCAGCACGGAGCAAAGTCCGGGCGCAGCCTTGTCGCTGAAAATCGAGCCGAAAAGCATACCGAAGCCTATCAGCAATGCCGCCGACGGAATAAGAACAACAGCCGAAAGCAGCAGCCGTCCCAAAGAAAGCTCTACCCCTGTGATAAGTGAAATAATAAAGGAGCAGACTACGCAGATGAGAAGCTGCGCTGCGGCTATAAGCAGCATTGAAAAGAAGTATCCGCCGATAAAATCTCCCGCGCGCATCGGCGACGCATAAAGGCGCACCAGAAACGAACCGCCCCTGTCCTTCGACACCTGAAGCGCCGTAAACAGCATAGTGAACATAAGCCCGAAAAAGGCTATACCCGCGCTGAGCTTGTCGATTCGGAATATATCCATTCCCGCCTCGGGGGGTATACTTTCGTTTACGATTGTCATGACGGCAAGCATTACAACGGGAAATCCGAGGCAGAATATGTAGCTGAGCGGATCGCGTATAAGTTCCTTTATGTTGCGTCCCGCAAATAATCCCATTTTTCTCATAGCGCACCTCCGTTTTCTCGCTCAACCAGCTTCACAAAGGCGTTTTCAAGTCCCTGTTCACCGGAAAGCTGCTCAAGCTCGGATAGCGTTCCGCAAGCGATAAGCCGTCCGCCCGTCATTATGGCTATGCGGTCGGAAAGCTCCTGCGCTTCCTCCATATAATGCGTGGTAAGAATTATCGTTATCTTGCCTTTGAGCGCGCGTATCCCTTTCCATAGCTCGCGCCGTGCAAGAACGTCAAGCCCGAGCGTCGGCTCGTCGAGAAACAGCACTTTCGGTTCGGTTATCAGCGCCATAGCAATGCTGACCTTTCTCTGCCAGCCGCCCGAAAGCGTTTGTGTGCGGCTGTCCATAACGTCAGTGAGGTGAAAAATCTCGTTCATTTCCTCGATTTTCTTATTTATCTTTTCTTTTGAAAATCCATAAACTCCCGCAATAAATGCAAGATTTTCCCTAACCGTAAGTTTTGGCGCAACAGCAGTATCCTGCGTGGATATTCCGATAAGCTGCTTCACCTTTTCCTGCTCGCTGTGGACATTTTTTCCGCAGACATACGCCTCGCCGCCGCTCGGCTTGGATAAACAGCAAAGCATACGAATAGTCGTTGTCTTTCCCGCGCCGTTTACGCCGAGAAGCGCAAAAAGCTCTCCCTCGTCTACCGAAAAAGAAATGTTGTCAACGGCGATCTTCTCGCCGTATTTTTTCAGCAGACATTTCGTTTCAACCGCTTTCATTCCCATTCCTCCGTATTCATTTTTGGCATTTCAAAGCCGTCTGTCATTTTCACTATCGCTATGCCCCGTTCCTCGTCGCCCAGAACCAGCAGGAAATCACCTGTGCCGATATTGAATATCTTACGCGCGTGGCGCGGCAGCGTGATCTGCCCCTTATCGTTTACTCTGACCATTCCGAAAATGTGCTTTCCGACGGGTTCGGCAGGTATTTTTTCGCCGCGGCTGTCCGCGACCCTGACAAGGCTGTCCACGGTAACGCCGTATATCTCCGCAAGCCCTATGCAATTTTCAATATCTGGTACTGTATCGCCCTTTTCCCACTTTGCGACAGTCTGCCGTGAAACACCGAGCTTCTCTGCGACATCTTCCAGCGTAAAGTCTTTCATTTTTCGCAGACTTTTCAGGTTATGTTTTATATCGTCCATAATTTCTCTCCTCCTTGCCTTTGATTATATCACTCCTCGGTGCGCATTGCAAGCAACCGCAGATAACAAAAATGCATAAAAATGTTAACCGAAGTTTACAAAATCGGGATATTTTTCGGAATAATACGCATATTACGAAAATTCGCACAAAAAACCGCGGACGTATGTGCTTTTACACAC
>USOZ01000065.1 GCA_900556525.1 uncultured Oscillospiraceae bacterium
GCCCGACCCTGCCGTGCCGCCCGTCAGCCCTCATTCTGCGCGGGCGCGTCCTGCTTCGGAAATTTCCGCCGCATGAAAATATAGCAGATAAAATGTACAAGAAAAGTTATCGTCCAAGAAACGGGATATGAAACGAAAAGCATAAATTCCGTGTGATATTCGGGGATTTGGAATATCGTGAATATCCAGAGTATGCGAAGTCCGCACGCACCGAGCAGCGACACAATAGTCGGCGTAACGGCGTAGCCCATTCCGCGTATCGAACCGACAATGCAGTCCATAAGTCCGCAGGTGAAATAAAGCACGCAGACAAGCCCCATTCGGATAAGTCCCGGCTCGATTATTTCGGGGCGCGGGTCATAGATTCCGAGGAGAAATGTTCCGAAAAGGTACGCGAGATTTCCGAGGACAAGCCCCGCGACCGCCGCGCATGAGCAGGCGATGACCGCGATCTTGTTTACTCGGCTGTATTTTCCCGCGCCGATATTCTGGCTCGTAAAGGTCAGCGCACCCTGCGAAAATGAGTTCATCGAAACCCATACGAAGCCCTCGATGCTTGCCGCAGCGGCGCTTCCCGCCATAACAACGGGGCCAAAGCTGTTTACCGAGGACTGGATAACAACGTTAGAGAGTGAGAAAACCACGCCCTGAAAGCCTGCGGGGATACCTATGCTGAAAATCTTGCTCATTATTTTTTTGTCTATTTTCAGCTTGCGGAAATCGAAATGAAACGCGTCGGTCTCCTTATACAGGCAGCGCACAACGAGAAATGCCGAAACACACTGCGAAATAACGGTAGCAAGCCCTACGCCTGCAACATCCATATTAAAGCAGATAACGAAGATCAGGTTGAGAATGATATTGATAACTCCCGAAAATGCGAGATAATACAGCGGGCGCTTCGTGTCGCCCTTTGAACGGAGCAGCGCGCTCCCGAAGTTGTATATCATCATTGCGACCATTCCGCCGAAATATATCCGCAGATATATCGCAGACAGGTTGAGAACCTCTTCCGGAGTCTGCATCCATATCAGCATTTGTTCGGTAAACGCAATGCCGATAACGGTGAGGATAAGTCCGCTTATAACGCTTATGAGCAGCGACGTATGTACGGTTTTGCTTACGCGGTCGTCGTCGCCCGCCCCCATGTAATTCGCCGAGAGAACGTTAGAGCTTGTTGAAAGACCGAGAAACAGGTTAGTAATTAAATTTATCAGTGCGGTCGTTGAACCCACGGCGGCAAGGGAATGTTCGCTCGCGAAGTTTCCGACTACGATTATATCTGCGGCGTTAAAAAGAAGCTGCAAAACGCTCGAGAGCATGAGCGGCAGCGAAAATTTAAGCAGTTTCGGGAGAATACTCCCGTTGCACATATCTATTTCATATTTTTTTAGTGCCATTTTTACAGTAAGCGCCTCCTTTGCATACCTCTATAATAATACTACATTCGGCAATCTTTTTCAAGAGTTTTACTGCATTTTTACCCGAAGTTGACACAAATATGTTTTTCGTGTATAATAGAACCGAATAAGTCACGAGAGGAAATAACGCATGAGACAGAAAACAACTTCACCCGAAAAAATAATTGAGGCAGCCATACGGGTCGGCGCTGCGGAAGGGATAGAAAACCTTTCCACGCGAAAAATTGCCTCGGAATGCGGCATAAGCGACGGCTATCTTTTCAATTATTTCGAGAACAAGAGCGATCTTCTTATCCGCAGCTTTTTGTATATACACTGCAAGCTGAACGACGCTCTCGCCGAAATTCCCGCCCTGACAATGCCCCTCAGAAAGGGCGTGCGCAGCCTTTGGATAGCGTGCTTTGATTTTCTTGTAACAAATCCCGACTACGCGTGCTACCTGCGAAGCTTCCGCTATTCTTCGCTTTACACGGCTGAAACTCGCGAAAACCAAAAGCAGCATATCGCGTCTCTTGTCGAATACATAGAAAAAAGCGGCTGTTCCGGGCTGAAAAACGACGTTGTATGGCTATTCATGTTTGAAACGGCTGTAAATTGCGCCGTCGAGGTTTCCGAAAACCGCATAGGCGGCAGCGAAAAAGACCGCGAGCTTTATTTTTCATTTGTTACAAACGGCGTGGGAAGATTTCTTGTCAAAGACGAATAATTTGAAAAAATCCGGAGCAGTTAATTCTGCTCCGGATTTTTTTAGCTTATCTTGGCCGTCACCGTTTCCGAAGCGCCGCTCCATGTCGAGCCGTCAGCGCTTGCTAAAACACGGTAGGAATACGTCGTGCCATTGGTCAAGCCCGTGTTGGTGTAGCTGTTCGTGCTTACTGTCGCGATAGTTCCCCAGGTCGAGTTGTTAAGCCGCTGAATGCGGTACTTTGTAGCGCCAGAAACTGCCGTCCATGTCAGCTTTATCTGCTTATCGCCCGCTGTCGCCTTGACGTTTGTCGGAGTAGACACCTTTACTGCCGCCGCAGGAGTAGCCGAAACGACCGCCGAAGCGCTGCTCCAAGTCGAGCCATCGGCGCTTGCAAGAACACGGTAAGAATACTTCGTGCCATTAGTTAAGCCTGTGTTGGTGTAGCTGTTCGTGGTTACTGTTGCGATAGTTCCCCACTTTGAATCATTCAGCCGCTGAATGCGGTACTTTGTCGCACCCGAAACTGCCGTCCACGTCAGTTTTACCTGCTTGTCGCCCGCTGTTGCCTTGACGTTTGTGGGCGCGGAAAGCGTCGCAAAAGGATCGTCGGACACACATGAAGGAAGGGTGATATTATTGTACATGACGGTTGATGTTTCAACGACATGAGAACCCTGCTGGTCATTTTTTAGGAATGTCGCCGTACTCTTGTTAAGCCACGTATCCCAGTAATCTCCCACTACATCAACATCATACCATGTAACGTCCGCCTCGAACCACTTTCCGTTAAGGAGAACTCTGTTCCACGCATGATTTGAGCTTGTTACGGTTATGCAGTCAATGCCGAGAGCATTGCAGAAATAGTTCATCGACATAGCATAGCCGTTGCAAACAGTTTCCTTAAAATAAAGCGCGCTCATAAGCGACTGGTTATAATCCGCACCGGACTGATATGTAACATAATCGCTGATAAGCTGTGCAACTGTGATTTCCTTGTTGACATTGCCGCCGACCGCGCTCAGTTTACCCATAAAATTATCGGTGAGCGAATCAATTCCGCTTCTTATCTGAGTCTTAGTTGACGAACTCTTGCAGTTATCATAGGTTTTAAGAATAATTCCACCGAAATCTAAGTAATAACCGTAAGTGTTCTTCAAAAAGAAATACTGCGGATTTGAATAATAGAAGATCCAATAAAGCTGCGACAATTCATCAAGAGAACTTAAATAATCATCAAATCTAATTTCTGCAAATGCATCTGATGAAAGCGTTACGCTTGAATTAAGGAATTCCTCGCAAGCCTCTTCCATATCGTCATACGCCGACTTCATTTTCGGCGAGAGCTGGTTATAATAATAACGCGAGCTGAATGTGTATTTGGACTCCTTATAAATGGTCTGCTCGTTTACCTGAGAGTAGTCATTCTCAAGAACGCGTCCGATAATTTTCGCTTCCTCATCGCTTATGGGAATGGCGGTTATTCCGACGTCGCTGTTATTCTCCGGTTCGGGAAGATCGTTGACATACTCGATACACTCTTCAATCGTAAGGGAATACGCGTCGGGGACGTTCTCCTCGTTTGCCTTTTCAATAACTTCGCTATCAATCTCCCCGACTGTTTCATCGGCGAATGCGGTGACATGCACCGAAACCAGCGAAACCGCAGCTGCAAGAAATCCTGCAAGAAGCCTTGTTATTTTTTTCATTTGCTTTCCTCCTATTTTTGTTTTTTGCACTTGTGCGCGCTAATACCTTGTTAATGCCTTTTTAATTATACATAAAAAGGCGGAATTTGTCAATTATTTTTGGGGTTAATTGCATTTTTTGACAACTTTTCCACAAGCTCTCTCGAACCGATTCCCGCTGAAAATGCCGTTGCGCTTCCCGCCGCTGCTCCGAGCGCAAGCGCGTGTGCGTAATCCCCTGTTTTCAGCCAGCCTGCAAGAAACCCCGCAAGCATTGAATCTCCCGCGCCGACGGAATTTATCACAGTACCCTTTGCCGCGCCGATTTTGTACACTTTACCGTTCTCGTCGAGCAATATTGCTCCATCACCCGCGCGTGATACCAGAACATTCTGTGCGCCCTCCCCGCGCAGCTTTTCCGCAAGGCGCACAACATCATCATCGGAAAACGCCTTTTCGCCGAAAAGCTCGCCAAGTTCGTGATGATTAGGCTTTATCAGAAAAGGTCTGTACGGCAAGACTCCGCGCAAAAGGCTGCCCGACGCGTCAACCGCAAACTGCACTCCGTAGCCCGACAAGCGCGCCATTATGCGGCTGTAAATGTCCGACGGAAGCGATTCGGGAACACTCCCCGCGAGAACGACAATGTCACCCTCCGCGAGATTGTCAAGTTTCTCGAAAAGCCGCCCCAGTGCCGCTTCGTCTATGACAGGACCGCGCCCGTTCAGTTCGGTTTCTTCATTTCCTTTTATTTTCACGTTGATACGCGAAAAACCGTTCGCTAAGTGAACAAAATCCGTCTTGATCCCCATTCCGCGAACGCCGTCCTCGATCGCCACGCCCGTAAATCCCGCGGCAAATCCGAGCGCGACAGACTCAACGCCGAGAGTATTAAGCGTTATCGAAACGTTTATTCCCTTTCCGCCGAAGAAAATCTCCTCGGCGGCAGCGCGGTTCACCGCCCCCGCAGTAAAATTATCCGTGCGGACAAAATAATCGACCGCAGGATTAAATGTAACAGTATAGATCATATTGCTGCCCCCTTTTCCCTAAGCGTATCACATATCAGATGATAAGTCAACTTAATGTGCCGATTTTTGTTCAAATCCACAAAAATCCATGAAAGCGCCTGACCATATCACAGCTCAGCCGTATGGTTTACGGAAACATCTGATATTTTTGTTAGGGAAGCGCTGAATAAATCGCGGCACGCATCTTGCTTGCATATTTTCCGCAGGATTGCACGAAAACTCCTTGAAATACATCAAGTATTCCTGCGTCGTTTTCATACAATCCTACGAAAAATCTGTCTGCGCAATCTGCATACCCGATTTAATCAGTGCTTCCTTAGCCGCACCTGCCCTTTTCCAAAAAATGTATTGACATTTTCCAGAAAAAGTATTATATTATTTATAATTATGCATTTATAAATGAAGTTTGGAGGAAATTCATGAAAAAATTGTTTCAAAGAGCATTCAGCGCGGTGACGGCGGCGGCCATCGCTGCGGCAATAGTGCTGATCCCTAAGCCGTCGAATGTGGCAAGCGCACAGTCGCCCAAAATCGTTACTGGCGTGCGGCTTAACGAGCTGGAAAGACCCGGTGCTTCAAAGGACTACTGGAGCGGCGACCTTGTTTACTTTGGCAGCTACAAGGGCTATCCGCTCAGATTCCGCGTTATGGAAAAGTACGGCGGCGAAAGCTACGGCATAAGCGAAAACGTGCTGACTCTCGACTGCGACAATATCGTCGACCAGAAGTCAATGCTCAATGGCAATGAGAACTTTGACGACATTGACATCAGAAAGATATATGATAACAGCCCCGTAAAAAAGTGGCTTAACAGCACGTTTTATAACACCGCATTTACCGACGAGGAAAGAGCGCTCATTGCGAAAAGCACAAGGGGCGCCGTTAACGGAGGACCGAGAGAAGGAAGACGCGTTTGCAGTATGCGTTTCACAAACACCTATTTCTTCCCCATGACGGGCGCACATCTGGATACAAAATACGGTATCCCCAAATTCGACCGTCATGAACTGAAAGGTCTTGCAAAAACCTACCTTGGCAAGACTGCCGAAGAAGAACTTGGCAGCAAGATAAGCTATTGGCTGTGCTGCACATACAGGGACGAAATCGCAGCGCCGCTTGTGCTGAGAAAACCCAAAAACGACTACTACCCCGACATCATTAGAGTAGACGAGGTCACCAAAAACGACATAAGCGTGTTTGACGTAAGCGAAACGATAGGCATAAGCCCTATGATGAACATTAGGTCGGACAGCATTCTCTTCACCTCAAAGGTGGACATACCCGACGAGGAACACAAAGACACCTACAAGCTCACGTTACAGCTTGACGACATGGTTCTTACGCCAAAGGGTACGCCCACGCGCAGCGCAAACACCGTAACGGTAGATTATACCAAGCAGCAGGGCGCAGACAGAATGAACCGCATATCCGTGGTCATCACCGACAAGGGCTTTTACGAGGAGGGCGCAAAGGTTCTCTACTACGGCGAGGTAGTGAACAATAAGTTCACACTATCAGACGAGGTCGGCAGAATAGACCCGTCGCAATACCACGCCTACATTGTCGGCGAGGAGCTGCACGGCGAGTACGAGTGCGACTACGCAAGCGCGCCGCAGGAGATAAGCATTCCCGCACCGCAAACGGCGGATAGCATTTCCCTTTCAGTAGACGCACCCGAGGCGAACGTCGCTTACGGCACGCCCGTATGCACGTCTGACAATGCCAGCATAATCTCATACTGCTGGAGAAACGTCTACAACAACAATATGCAGGTAACGGGAAACGCAAGCTACGACACCCGGTACTCCCTTACCGTAACGCTTATGCCAAAAAGCGGCGTTCAGTTTTCGGAGAACACCGCGGTAACGGGCATTCCCGTGGATACCGTTACGATAAACAAGGACAATTCGCTTACGGTCGTTGCAAAGTTCCCCGTCACCCGCAAGATGAAAATCACGAGCCTCTTGCCGATTGCCGATAAGGAGTTCCCACACGGCTCGACGGCGGACGACGTAAAGAATAATCTGCCTAAGACGGTGGTTGCCGTAACCGAGGAAAACGGACTGGTTTCCTTTAACATAACGTGGGACTACTCAACGGTAAGCTTTGACCCCGCAAACGCGGACTCCGCGCAGGAATTTTATGTATACGGCACGTTTGACCCCAAGAACTATGACACCACAGCCGTGCAGGACGCAGCGACAGGGACTAACAAAGTTCAAATAAAGGTAACGGTATGCCCCCACACCCCGAGAGCCGCATGGGCGTATAACGAAACCGAGCATTACAAAATCTGCAACTCCGCGGGATGCGGGCAGAAAATGACCTCTGAACCGCACAATTTTATGACCATTTACGACAAGCAGAAATACCTTGAAAATGGCGGAAGTATCTTCGACTATCCGATAAAATGGTGCATGACCTGCGGCTACAGAACAAGCGATAACGCCGAAAGAATGGCAGCGGTAACAACGGTAGGCTCTTTAGAGCCTAAGGTGTTTACAGATTTTAAGATGGCGTGGTTTTATGCAAAGGAAAACCCGGGCTCGACAATAACGCTGCTCAGCAATGTTAATGCAGGTAATCTTAACGGAACTTTGTCGATTGAGCCTAATCAGGAGATTACGCTGGACCTTAGCAAATATTCGCTTACAATACCGGGCGGCAGCAATGGTTATGACCTTTTTACAATTGACGGCGGCAGCCTTACCGTAAAGTCCAGCGACGTCAACGGAGGGGGCTTTCTGTTCTGCGAAGGCTGGTATCTGTTTACGGCAAACTCAGGCAGCCTTACTATCGAGAGCGGAACGTTCAAAAACCTTAGCAACTCCCTATTTAACATCTATGTCAAGGATACGAACGCTGACTGTAATATAACAATAAACGGCGGCTATTTTGTCAACGGAATTAAACTTAATAGCGGAAATATTACAATAAACAGCGGAAAAATCGATGGAGACGGATTATCAATTAACGGCAGCGCCACAGCAGAGCTTGCAGGCGGCTCATATACCGCAATAACCGTATCCTCATCAGGCACACAAAAAACCGTGTACGAACTACTGCGCGGCGACTATGAATATAAGTACAACCCTGATGAACAAAAAGTATGGTTCAGTACGGGAATAAACATAATAAACCCGGAGGTCGTGATTAAAAGCGACCACGTTCACACGCCGCAGCTTGTTGAGCAGGTGGACGAAACCTGCACCACAAACGGCGCAAAGGCGCACTACGAGTGCAGCTGCGGTAAGATTTTCAGAGACAGCACAATGACCCAGGAAGTGCCGCTTGCGGAGTTTGCCATTCATGCGGCGCACGTTGGCGGCACGG
>USOZ01000066.1 GCA_900556525.1 uncultured Oscillospiraceae bacterium
TGAACTGCGGCATTGATTTTGTTTACCGCTTATCCTTTATGATACCGCGCAGCGTATCTGCCGCCGCGTCGATTTCCACGGAAATTTCGGTCAGCTTTGCACCTGCGCGGACTGAATTCTGCGCGACGTCAAGAATATTCAGCGAGATTTCAGGAAGCATCAGTTGTACTTTGCGAGTATGTCTTCGAGCTGATCAACGGTAAGTCTGCCGTAAACATCATCGTTGATCGTAAGTACGGGAGCAAGACCGCACGCGCCTATGCAGCGGCACGCGTCAAGAGAGAACTTTCCGTCAGCCGTACATTCGCCGTCATCTACTCCGAGAATTTCCTTGAGCTTTTCGTGAATGTCTCCCGAACCCTTTACATAGCACGCAGTACCAAGACAGACTGAGATTTTGTACTTTCCCTTCGGGTACAGCGAGAACTGAGAATAGAAAGTCGAAACGCCGTAGATCTTCTCCATAGGAATGCCCGTTTCCTCGGAAATCATATGCTGCACTTCAAAAGGAAGATAGCCGTAAATCTCCTGTGCTTTCTGAAGAATAGGCATTAAAGCGCCCGGCTGTCCCTTATGCTCGGCAATCATGCTCAGAAGAGCAGCCTTTTGCTCAGCAGTACCATTAAAAGGAACAGATTTTTTGTGTGTGGAACCCATTGTTGAACCTCCTTAAAATTTGCCGTGTTCGTTAAAAAACTAACACTGTACATATCGCTATTATATCACATTTCACCAAAAAAAGCTACTATATATATGTACCTAAAAAAAAACATCATTTTTAGCAATTTTCTACAAAATATTTTTTGTACCGCCGCATGATAAATCAATATATAAAATTTTCGTCATTTTTAACAAAATCGACATATTCTTTTTGGCTTTACATATTTATTTTCGTATGATATAATGTAATTTATGGCAGTACAGCATATGAAAAGGCAATATTTTGATAAATACATTCAAATCTATGAACAGAAAGGTGATCTTATGATAATCTCGGACATTAAACGTATTCTCTCGGCGCAGGTACTTTGCTGCGAAGAAAATATCGAAAACGAAGTTCATTCCGCCTGCGGTTCGGACATGATGAGCGACGTGCTCGCGTTCGTCAAGGATCAGTCCGTACTTCTCACGGGGCTTTGCAACCCGCAGGTTATCCGCACCGCCGAAATGATGGACATTGTATGTATCGTTTTCGTTCGCGGAAAACAGCCCGACGAGGCTATGCTGAAGCTTGCGGAGGAGCGCGGTATTCCCCTGCTTACGACGCCGCACCGTATGTTTACCGCCTGCGGACTTCTCTATGATAACGGACTGCGCGGAGGTGACCCAAAGTGTCAGATATAATCAGGCTTTCGTATAACGTTTCGGGAGATGATTTTACCAGAGCGGGAGAAGCCTCCAGCGACGTAAAAGGCAAGCTGAAAAAGCTCGGCATCTCGCCCGACGCGATCCGCAAGGTCGCAATATCCATGTATGAAGGCGAAATAAACATGGTTATCCATGCGCACGGCGGAGTTATCACGGTCGAAATCAGCAAAGATGAAATAAAAATGATTCTGGCAGATAAAGGTCCCGGCATAAAGAACGTTGAACAGGCTATGCAGATGGGATTTTCGACCGCCCCCGACAACGTCCGCACGCTCGGCTTCGGCGCGGGCATGGGACTTCCTAACATGAAAAAATATTCCGATGAAATGACCATAGATACTGAAATCGGCGTGGGAACGACCGTCACAATGAAGGTGTTCCTGAACCGATAAAGGAGGTTGGCTGCGATGAGCGATTTTCTTCACTCGGTACATCTTGACAGCTCGCTTTGCAAGGGCTGTACCAACTGCATAAAGCGCTGTCCAACCCAGGCTATCCGCGTCCGCGGCGGAAAAGCCGTAATTAAAAAGGAATTCTGCATAGACTGCGGCGAATGTATCCGTATCTGCCCGCACCACGCCAAGCAGGCGACTTTCGACAGCCTCGACGTACTCGGGAACTACGAATATACCGTCGCGCTTCCCGCGCCGTCGCTTTACGCCCAGTTCAATAATATCGACGACGCGAATATCATACTTCGCGCGCTTGTGAAAATGGGATTTGACGACGTTTTCGAGGTTACTGCGGCAGCGGAAATGATCTCGCAAATGTCAAGAAAATATATCGGCGAACACCCCGAAAAAAAGCCGTTTATAAGCACCGCCTGTCCGTCGGTCGTGTGGCTCATAAGCGTAAGATTCCCAAATCTTATCCCGCACCTGCTGCCGTTCAATTCGCCTATGGAGCTTGCCGCAGGGCTTGCGCGCAGACAGGCTGCCGAAAAAACGGGACTTTCGACCGAGAAAATCGGGATCGTGTTCATTTCGCCGTGTCCGGCAAAGGTCGCGGCGTGCAAGACCGCGCTGATAACCGAAAAATCCGAGGTTGACGCGGTAGTTGCAATAAAGGAAGTTTACCCGAAGCTGCTCGCCCACATGACGCACGAGGACGACCTCGAGGTCGATTATGTACACTCGGGGCGCATAGGCGTGGGCTGGGGCAACAGCGGCGGCGAAGCGGGCGGACTGCTCACCGACAGCTACCTCGCAGCAGACGGCATTGAAAACGTCATTCGGGTTTTAGAGGACCTCGAGGACCAGAAATTCACCGACCTTGAATTTATCGAACTGAACGCGTGCAGCGGGGGCTGCGTCGGAGGCGTTCTCACCGTGGAAAATCCTTATGTCGCACAGGCAAAGCTGAAAAAGCTCTGCCGATACCTGCCCGTTGCGCGAAATCACCTCGGCGACGCTTATATTGACGGCGCTTTTTCGCAGAAACCTGTTGAATATCAGCCTGTTTTCACGCTGGGAAAGAATTTTGCCGAGAGCTTTGATAAAATGCAGAAGGTCGAGGAACTTTGCAGGAAATTCCCCGGGCTTGACTGCGGTTCATGCGGCGCGCCGAGCTGCAAGGCGCTTGCAGAGGACATTGTGCGCGGCGCCGCTTCGGAACGCGACTGCATTTTCATACTTCGTGAATATGTGAACAAACTCAACGATAATACCGAAAGGAATGAATGATATTGACGATAAAAGAACTGCTCGAAAGCGGACTTTTCAGCATAATAAACGACGGCGGAAACCACGAAACCGTTATAAGCAAGCCGTTTGCGTGCGACCTGCTGAGCATTGCAATGAGCAAGGCGGGAAAAGACAGCGCGTGGTTCACAGTAATGGGAAATGTGAACACTATCGCGGTATGCGCGCTTGCGGACTGTGCCTGCATAATTCTCTGTGAGGGCACCCGGCTTGATGAAACCGCCTCACAGAAAGCCGCTGAACAGGATATAACCGTCCTTTCCGCGGGCGATATGCCGATTTTTGACGCGGCTCTGCGGCTTTACGAGGCGATGAAGTGAGACTGAGCTACGACCTGCACATTCATTCCTGCCTTTCGCCGTGCGGCGATGATGATATGCTTCCCTCGAATATTGTGGGAATGGCTGCGCTGAAAGGTCTGGACGTGATTGCCGTGACCGACCATTGCTCCTGTGAAAACTGTCCAGCAGTCGAAAAACTAGCGGCCGCCTACGGCGTTGTGGCGCTGTTCGGAATGGAACTGACCACCGTTGAGGAAGTTCACGTTCTTTGCCTTTTCGACAATGTTCCCGCAGCAATGGAATTCGGGAAATACGTCCGTTCACAATATCAAAGTGTTATGAACATTCGTGACATTTTCGGGAAGCAGCAAATTGTAAACGAGGACGACGAAATAATCGGTGAAGAAGAAGTTCTGCTGATAAATGCGACGAATATCGGCTTCGACGAGGTTTTCGGACTTACCGAAAAATTCGGCGGAGTAATGATTCCCGCACACATTGAAAAAAATGCGAACAGCCTGCTCGCAAACCTTGGATTTGTACCCGAGGACAGCCGTTTCCCGTGCTTTGAACTGAAGCATATCGGCTATCTTGACGAGCTGCGCGAAAAGCACCCTTACCTAAAAAAATGCGCCATGATAACGAATTCCGACGCGCATTATCTTGAATACATAAATGAACCAGTAAACTTCCTTGAAGCGGAGGAGCGGTCTGCAAAAGCCGTTCTTAAAGCGCTTAAGGCAGGAAACATATAAAAGTGGAAAAAAGAAAGGACAAATTCAACATGGAATGGTTCAAACAAGCAGCATTTTATCACATCTACCCGCTCGGCTACTGCGGACAGCTTCAGCCGAACGATTTCACGTCGGAACCGACGCACGCGATCCTGAAAGTCATCGACCAGATCCCCGCAATAAAGGAAATGGGCTTTAACGCAGTTTATTTCGGGCCTGTTTTCGAGTCGGTAAAGCATGGCTACGACACGGTAGATTACACGAAAATCGACCGCCGTCTCGGCACGAACGAGGACTTTAAAAAGGTATGTGACGCGCTCCACGAAAATGAAATAAAAGTGGTTCTCGACGGCGTTTTTAACCACGTCGGACGTGAATTTGCGCAGTTCCGCGACGTTCGCGAAAAGCGCTGGGACAGCCCGTACAAGGACTGGTTCCATATCCGCGAAGGCAATTCATATTTCAACGACGGATTTTTCTACGACGGCTGGGAGGGGCATTTTGAGCTTGTAAAGCTGAACCTGTACAATCCCGACGTTAAAAATTATTTAAAGGAATGTATTTCGGGCTGGGTCAAGGAGTTCGATATTGACGGACTGCGCCTCGACGTTGCCTACTGCCTCGACCTCAACTTCCTCAAAGAACTGCACGGACACTGCAAGTGGCTTAAAAACGACTTCTGGCTTATGGGCGAAACGCTCCACGGCGACTATAACCGCTGGATGAACCCCGAAATGCTCGACAGCGTAACGAATTATGAGTGCTACAAGGGCTTGTATTCGAGCTTCAACGACCTGAATATGTTTGAGATCGCACATTCCATAAAACGCCAGTTCGGCAGCGAAAACTGGTGTCTTTACCGCGGAAAAAATCTCTATTGCTTCCTCGATAACCACGACGTCAGCCGTATTGCCACAATTCTCAAGGACAAGCGCGAGCTTAAACCGATTTACGCGCTTTTGTTCACTATGCCGGGCATACCCGCCGTGTACTACGGAAGTGAATTCGGCATCGAGGGCGACAAGAAAAACGGCGATGAGTGCCTGCGCGGAAAATTTGAACCGCAGCAGCCAAACGAGCTTACCGAGAATATCTCCAAGCTTGCGAAATTCCACACGTCTTCCCTGCCGCTCTGCGCAGGTTCGTATCGACAGCTCCAGCTTCAAAATCATCACTACGCCTTCGCACGAGAATATGAGGGTGATACGGTCGTTGCAATGATAAACGCGGGAGAGAATTTCACATTTAACGTAAATATGAACGGAATGTTTGAGGACATTCTTTCGGGCGAGAAATTCGACCTTTCTCAAGGCGTTCCGGTAGACGACCACAGCGCAAGAGTGTTCAGAAAAATATAGAGAACGTCCGCCGTATCTGCTTACGGCGGGCTTTTTTGCTTGACCGTATTTGAAATATGTGGTAAAATATTAAAAAAGGTTCGGGATGGTGAAAATGAAAAGAATTCTTGTGTGCATTGGGACATTTCTCGCGGCGCTCGTTGTGCTCTGGGCGGCGCTTTTTGCAGCTTCGTGTATTCCGAACGAACTGATTTATGACAATATGTACAACAGTTCAATATACTACAGTGATAAAGAGGCTTTTGTCTATGACGGCGCAATAAGACGCACCACCGACAACTACGCCGATTCGATTTTGCTGAACGTGGCGTGGAATATGAACAGCGATGACCCTTTCGTTTCCTGCCTTGATACGAAGTATTACGATGGGGAGGATTACGGCGAAAACTGGGGACTTTACTGCGCAATCACGGGCAAAAACAAGCCGAATACCGACTATACCCGCTACTGGCACGGAATGACGCTTTTTGTCCGATCATTCATGCTTTTCACAGATGTGAACGGAATTAAGACAATAGGCATGGTTACGGCATTTGTTCTGCTTGGTCTGAACTGTGCGCTGCTGCTCAAAAAGCGGCAGTTCTTCGCGGCGGGAGCGCTTGCGCTTTCGTTTATTTGCGTGCATTTGTGGAACATTCGCCTCTCAATGGAATATCAGCCCGCATTTCTTGTAACGCTCGCAGTCCTTCCATTTTTTATTATTTTTGAGCACTGCGGCGACGGTGCGCTTTCGGTGCTTGCAGTCATTTCAGGCGTACTCATAGCTTTTTTCGACTTTCTTACCGACGAAACCCTCACCATACTTATCCCACTTGCAGTTGTGTTCATAATACGCAAGCAAGATGAACGTTTCGGCAGCTTCCGTCAAGGCTTCATAACCACCGTAAAGTGCGGTTCGTCGTGGCTTTTGGCGTATGCGGGAACATTTCTCGCAAAATGGGGGGTTGCAAGCATAGTTACAGGCGAAGACAAGTTCGCCACGGCACTCAGCTCCGCCGAAATAAGAATGATAGGCGAAGCCGAGGAGCTTTCGCCCGTGCAGCAGATTTTCTTCGCGCCGCTTTCAAATATCTCAACGCTTTTCGGCGGAGAAAGCCGACTTGACCCGCTCTGCGTATTGGCTGGGATTTTCCTGAGCGCGGCTGTCCTCGGGGCGATCTTCTACCTTTTCCGCGATAAAAGCAGATTTGACGGCGGATTTTCGTTTGTCATGCTTATTATAGCGCTGCTGCCGCTTGTGCGATACCTCGTCCTGAACAATCACTCGTATCTCCATTCATTCTTTACATACAGGGCGCAGGCGGCTTCGGTCACTGCACTTCTGGCGGTGATATGGTTCAACATCGACCTGAGAAAATACGACTATGATAATGTTAAGAAAAAGGCTGTGAAACGCAGATGACACCTGAACTGACCATTCTTATGCCCTGCCTGGACGAAGAAAAAACCATCGCTTTCTGCATAAACGAAGCGAAGCGGTTCATAGACGAAAGCGGGATATCCGCTGAGATAGTCATCGCCGACAACGGCAGCACGGACAGGTCTGCGGATATAGCGGCATCGCTCGGCGCAAGGGTCGTGAATGTCCCCGAGAAGGGCTACGGGAATGCGCTGAAAGGCGGAATAAAAGCGTCCCGGGGAAAATATATCATTATGGGCGACTGCGACATGAGCTACGATTTTTATCATCTTTCGGGATTTGTCGATGAGCTGAGAGCAGGTAAAAAGCTTGTGATGGGAAACAGGTTCAGCGGCGGCATCGAAAAGGGCGCAATGCCTTTCAGCCACCGATATTTCGGCGTTCCGCTGCTGTCGCTCGCAGGGCGGATACGCTACAAAACAACAGTCGGGGATTTCCACTGCGGTCTGCGCGCGTTCGACAGGGAGGCGGCTCTCGCACTCGGTCTTGAATGCGGCGGCATGGAATTTGCGACCGAGATGATCGGCAAATTTGCTCTTTCGGGTGCGGATATCGCCGAAATACCGACCGTTCTCAGGAAGGACGGAAGGCACGGAAAATCGCACCTCAGAAGCATTCCAGACGGGATAAGGCATCTTCGCTATATCATCACGGGAAAGGCGAAAAAGTGAACCCTTGACTATTGAACGGAATTGTATTATAATGATTGTATCCAAATGACCGAAAGGAGAATTTATATGAACGAGACAAAAAAGACTATCGCAGGCTATGCCGATAAGGAAGATTTTCTGCGCTCCGCACTGCCCGTGGCTGCGGCGCTGTTTCTGCTTATGACATCTATCGCTTACATCGTTTACAGGATCGCTGACAATAAAAATTACCACGAAAGATGGAAAGACTACGATGAGTGCGGTCTTTCATGATTGAATTATGATAATTTACAATGCTAAGATACTCCCGATGGACCCCGACAGGAGCATGCCGTTTTCGACAGACTGCGGATATGCCGTGATCGAAAACGGCATTATTGCCGAGGTCTGTGCGGGAGATCCCGAAAATATTTCTCCCGATGATATCAATGCCGGCGGACATATCCTCATGCCTGGAATGATCGACGCTCACACGCATATGGGCATAATCGGCAGCGGCGAGGGCGAAGAGGGCGATGATGTCAACGAATTCACCGACCCCGTAACTCCGCATCTCAGGGCAATGGACGGCGTGAACGGCATGGATCCCTACTTTGCCGATGCCCTC
>USOZ01000067.1 GCA_900556525.1 uncultured Oscillospiraceae bacterium
ATAAAACTCCAATAAAAATGTGAGGAGTGATTCTATGGAACGATTTATCATAAATAAGCATATTATCTACTTCTTCAGCAAATTCTACATCTGAAAAAGCCACAATACCTGCATCCAGTCTGCCCGAAAGTTCAGTACATAAAGAAATTAATTTTAGCGTAGCAAAATCGTACATAAAAAGCCTCTCTTTCAAAAAAATAAATAAAAATAATAAAAATAAAACATAGAAAAGACTATATTTTCCTTAAGTATACAACTCTGCCGGTTAAAAATAAGTTATACAAGATTTTGAGCAGGCCTGCGTTCCTAACCATCGGACCACAGCCCTGCTCAAATAATAACAAAAGAATAAGAAATCAAGTTCTACAAACCGATTAACTTATTCTTAACAGCCACTATTTTACAATACAATCAGCGAAAACGCAAACAAAAATTCAAAAGTATTTCAAAAAGGAGAACAAAAAAATGGTTGTACAAAAAATGCCTAATTATGCCGGCGCAATCGGCAACACACCCAAAGGAATTGCTATCTTTCCGAAACTCAGAAAACCGGACGTATACCAGAACGCTGTAATCGGCTATACGCTCAAGCTGAAGCTCAGCGAAGAAGAAATCCAAAAATATCAAGAAAAATTCCAAGCCCTGATCCAGGAAGCCCTTCAGCTGCCCGAATTCAAAGGCAAAAACTTCAGCCGTCCCATTATTCCTATCACTCAGGAAAAAGATGGCAGCTACGCACTGAAATTCAAATCAAAACATGAATTCAAAGACAAAAACAACCAGGTCCATCAAGTACACATCGACATCTATGATGCCAAGCTGAACCTTATCGACAACGATGAAGAAATCCCTAACGGAAGCATCGTAAGAGTATCCTATACTCCCCGCGTATTCTGGACCAGCTCCATCGTCTACGGTGTAAAACTCAGCATCAACGCCGTGCAGCTTATCGAAAAAGCCAAAGGACATGGCGGCGGAAAAAGCGCAAAATAATTTGGATATAGCGAAAGCCGAGAAAGGACAGAATAATGAAAAAGACCCACATTTTAAGAAAAGCAGCGGCACTTTTGCTGGCAGGAGCAATGCTGGCGGAAACGGTTTCGGCGGAAAGAAATAGCAAGATCTCATTGGAGGAATTTGTAACTGATTCAGTTAGAACAAGTTTGGAATTGGAGGAATATCCATATGGAACCTATTCGATTTCAAATTTAATCCCAGTGTACAATTTTGAAACGAGCGACTTATGTAACTATAAGACGTTTGTGATGTCTGGGAGTAAGATAGTTGGGGAAATGGATGTGTGGAAGGATGAAGCTGGTGGGTATATTTCTATATTTTCCGACGAAGTGGATGAAACTATAAATATGTTTACAGATGGCAAACAGTCAATATGTTATGGAATATGTGATGGTAAAATGTGGTTGTGTGCTAATTATATGGAATTATATGAGATTGATTTTGGAGAGAACGAAGATAAAAATGAGCAAAGAGGTACAAAAGAAGACACTGGTTGCAATGACAATTCCGAGACAGCTTTCAATTCATATTCTGCGCAATATGAAAAAAGTAAAACTTTGCTAATGTGTAAGCGAGTAGATTTGGCATTATTTGAAACGAGCGAATCGGTTGTGTTTAACGAGCAGACTTTGAAAGAGCCAACAACAATAAGTAACGCTTCAAAGGCGTCTATAGCATTGGATGTGGTTCATGTAGGAAATGCTTGTGAACCAGGCTCAATAGAGCCGAATTTGTGTTGGGCAGCTTGCGTGGCAATGAAAACGAATTACATATACAGAAATGCAATCAATTACAGTCCAAAAGATGCAATCGATGTTTATAATTATTTGGTTGATAATAATTTACTTTATGACGGAAGTGTAGATTGTGTGAAAAGTGCATATAACGCTTTTGGAATTTCGGTTGGCGGAGGTTATGTTTCTGTCAAAAATTATGGGATTTGGAACACATTAGATGCAGGGCATCCTGTAGATGTATCTTTGAAAGGAATAACAAGCTCAGGCAGGGAGAGCTATCATCAAGTTTTGATTTACGGAATGAGAAAAGCAACCACAGGATTAGGGTATCTGATCAACTGTCCAAACAAAAGGACTTCAAACGGAAAAAAAGTGGTTTCAGTTTCGGGCAAGGTTGATGAATTGATGAATAAATACCTTGAAACTGTACCTTATTTTGATGACTGGACTTATTCTAATGGAACAACTATTAATTACAATAATGTTCAAAGAATATATTATACCAAAAACACTTTATAAGATATACAAGGAGATATATAGAAATTGTTTATGGAAAAATACAAAAAAACAGCAGTTTTGCTTTTGGCGGTTTTCACGTTTTTTCTGAACGCTTTTACCGCAAGTGCCGAAAAATATACCGCTTCGTACATTGATAGCCTTTACAGCCTGCCTGCGTATTATTCCCTTTTTGTTCCAATAAAGTTAAATGGTCCCAAAATCGATTTCACCAACAATTTTGCTCAGTGCATAAACATTGACGGCGAGTTTTACAGTATCGGTTTGGAGCATAGCGAGAGGTGGTCGGACTGGGAGGAGCTAACCGCCGATCTGGGCTCGAACAGCCTGCCCGTAAACAGCTATGCGGAGCTTCGTGAGCTTGAGGCGTTCGGGGTCGCTGTTAATTCGGCGGACGGGCGAAACCCGTGCTCTTTGTACCGTATTTCCAAGGACATAATTATCATCGAGGATTACCATTGCAAATATAATCAAAACGGCGAGCTTTATCATTTTGCTTCAAAGGAAAAGTATATTGGGTACAGGATTTGCCGCCGTGTACCGAAAGAAAAGCTGTATAAAAGCCGTTGGGTCGAGTTGGACGGGGATAAATATTACATAGGCAAGGACGGACTACCCTTGACGAAAAACACGGTCGTGGGCGGCGTAAGATATGTTTTTGACGCGGACGGGCATTTCCAAGGCAAATACACAGGCTGGACGAAAAATTCAAAAGGTCTGCGTTACTGGAAAGACGGCGTATTGCAGAAAAACACAGAAGTGACGACCGAAAGCGGGAAAACGTACACGATTGATAAGAACGGATATGCGAAAGTAAAAAAGTGATATAAATATGACGAAAGCCAAGAAAGGACAAACCATGCACAAAAAAATATTAAGCGCCTTATTAAGCGCAGCTATGCTTTGCAGTTATATATCAAACACCGCAGCGGCAAGCACAGACAGTCCAAAAGATATATACATAGATGATTATACACAACTAACGAGTGAAACAGCAGATGAGTTTTTTGCTCTTTGCAAAAGCCATGCGTCGTATGAAGAAATATGCAGGTATATGCGTGAAAATATGGTTGAGGATACCGGAGGAGGTGGATGGTGCTTACTGCCTCACGAAGCCGTAGACTGTTTCATAAACGAAAGAATTGGTCTTATAAAGGTTGATTACACGGTATATGACCATACGCAGTATAGCTTTCTCGAAGATGAACCGTGGGATGGTAGCTTCTTTTTTGATATATATACTGATAAGTACAGATATATTAGGAAAAGATATCATCTTGACGAGAGAACGGTGTATTCGGTGAGCGAAGTTTTGTCAGATATTAACTTAAATGGCGATGAGAAAGTAGTCTGGATCACTTTAGAAGATACGGGTTTTTTCAGCGAAATTGACAGCGTCGAATTTTACGACTGCGCCAAAGGTTGGAACACCATAGACGGCGAGAAATACTACGTTAAATCTGATGGCACCCCTGCAACAAGCTCCTGCACGATAAACGGAATCCGCTACAAATTCGGCAAAAACGGCGTTTGCGGCGGCAAATACACAGGCTGGACGAAAAATTCAAAAGGTCTGCGTTACTGGAAGGACGGTGTGCTGCAGAAAAACACAGAAGTGACGACCGAAAGCGGGAAAACGTACATGATTGATAAGAACGGGTATGCGAAGGTGAAAAAGTCGCAAAATAAGGCTAATTGTTATGTCAAAAATGTGCAAACTGCCGAAATTTTACCAAAAACCAAAACTTTTTCAAAAAACGGTTCCCAAAATCGCCCTCAAATTTGTTATTTATAGTAGAGGATATGCCTCGGCGGAAAAACCGCAAAATAATTTGGATATGGCGAAAGCCGAGAAAGGACAAAACTATGAAAAACAAACTTTTAAGAAAAATCACGGCACTTTTGCTCGCGGGAGTGACAACAATACTTATGTCAACTCAGATTTGTGCGGACTACTATATTGGATATGTAGATATTCATGGAGATCCGTCGTTAAGTGAATATAAAACACTATCACCTAGAGGTCCAAGTGATGTAGCAAAATACTATCCAACAGGTTCATATTATTCAATGAACCATCGCGAATGTCAATGTCATAGCAGTTCACACACCCCCTCAGAGACTTGTAACTGCGGAAGATATTATTATTATAAAAATGGATACGACAACAGTTCTGGCGTAGGTGTTTCGTTTCAATGTGCGGCTTTTGCGAAATTCTGCTATAATGAATACAACGGATATGATGTTCCTCACCATACGGATAAGAGAACATTTGTAAAGCTTACAACAGCAACGCTTTATAGTAAGCTTAACGAGTTTGGTGAAGCTTCTTATGTAAGAGGAAAACTGTCTTCAGGAGTAATGCACAGTATTTTTATTGTATCTTATACTTCTTCAACTGTTACCATATGGCATTCCAATTATGGTGGAAATTGTATAGTTAAAAACGAAACCGTCAGCTATTCGGAGTTCATTAAACGCATGGAATCGGTTGACTGGTACTACACATCAGACGGAGATTATCATGACCTTTAAATTTTTTAAAAAGCTTACACTGTTTGTCATCTTTTCGCTTCTGCTGTGCGGCTGCGCGGAGAAAAGAGCCTACGAGGACCGCTGTTTTATCGGTGTATGCGGAGAGAAACTTTCCTTGTATTCCGACAACGCGGAGGTTGACGCGGACAGCCTGAACCGCCCTTATGTATGCGGATTCAATGACTACGTTTACATGAAGATAAGCGACGGAAAAACCTACGACACGATAAACGATCCTGAGCTGTATTCCGAGGAGAAGGCGTTTGAAGGCGAACTGCTGTCGGAAAGCTATGAGGGCGAATACAATATTCTTCGCGTCGGGGAGAAAACGGGCGCGCTTACTTTAAGAGAAGCATGGGTAAGATACAACGTTTTTTCAGAGGGCGATGAATTTTTCGACGGGGCGTATGCGTTATTCGACGGGGAGGTTACACTTAAAGGCTATATAATGCTCAGCGACTTTTTAGCCGTAGGTGTGACCGATGAAATCGCAATTTCGTTCATGCCCGCCGACGGAGAATGGAACGGGCTTCCGGTTCTATATATGAGACCCACCGACTCCTTGACCGATTCTGTCGGCTTTGTGATTGAAGGGCGCGCACCGCGCTTTGCTCTGGGGCTGACCACAGATTATGATATGGATTTGTCTATGATTCCGACAGACGGAAGAGCGGCTTTTGTCGAAGTTACTCTAAAAGAAATCGATCTTTGTTCGGGAGAGTATGCACAGTACAACACCGCCGAGATAGTTTCGATAAAGGCTAGGTAAGTGCTGAATAAATCGCGGCAGAAAAGGCATTAGCTGTGGTGTTGCCTTAAGTGTCAGATAGAAAGGATACAATGATATGCTCAAAAAACTTATTTGTACTGCGGCGGCGCTTCTGGCGGGCGTTATGCTGTCCGTAAATGCGGCGGCAGTGAGCCTGTCGGCGCTTCCGCTTGCTTCCGAAAAGGAATGTGGCTATCAGAGCCTTGAAAAAAATGTTACACTAAAGGCAGATCTTGAAATCGAAGAAGATGAGCTTCTCGTTATTCCGAGCGGAAAAAGGCTGAAATTAGCGGGCGAAAAGACCCTTACCCTTAACGGAAAGCTGTACATAGAAAACGGCGGTTCGTTGGTTATCGAATCGGGAGAATTTCTGCTCGGCGAAAATGCCGCCGTATTCTCTAACGGAAAAATTAACGTTAAGTCGGGCGGCAGACTGACTGCGGCGAAAGGTTCGTCTTTGGTAGTTTCGCCCGTTGGTTCGCTTTCGGTAAAGGGCGGGATATATACCTCGCTTGAAGCCGACTGCATAGCTTGTCTGGGAAAATACAGCGGCTCAAAGGACGGGATAAAAGCGGAAATACTGTCTGCGGTCAGCTTTTCGGAAACGGATATTTATAATGCCGTTTATGAGGATTTCAGGACATATGACGCGGACGGCGCGAAAAAGCTGTTCCCGACCGATATAGAAATTGACGAAAAACAGGAAAATCCGAGCGGCGGAACGTTGTCCGTAATGCGCTTCTTTTGCGGCAACGGTCAGACAATAGAGGTCATAACTCACGGGCAGCTCGGAGGAAAAACAGGAATAATAGGCGGGGTTCATGTGACTTTTGGAAAATAACGACGAAGCATGAATAATACTAAGGAAGCACTGAATAAATCGCGGCAGAAAATAATTCCGCAGGCGGGGCTTTATGCTCCGCTTTTTTTCTTTCTCACATAAATTTCACGCAAAAATGCTTGCCATGCCGCTTTAAATGTGATATAATGAATTTGTATATCACAAAAACAGGAGGTACGATATGGCTTCACATTACGCTTTTTCAAAGGTTACTCCGCAGCTGGAGCAGATGGCTTCGCTTTGCCGCGAGCACAGCAATATCGCCCCCGAGCTTTACCTCGAGCACAACATTTACTGCGGTCTCAGAGATTTAAACGGCAAGGGCGTTCCCACGGGACTTACCGATATTTCGGAAATTGTTTCAAAAAAGAATGTTGACGGAGAAATGATTCCGTGCAGAGGAGAACTTTATTACCGCGGGTATAATGTTCAGGATATTATACGCGGGTTTATGAAAGATAAGCGCTTCGGCTTTGAGGAAACCACTTATCTGCTTTTATTCGGAAAGCTCCCGACGCAGAAAGAGCTTGAAGAATTCACGCGGCTTATCGCGAATTATCGCCAGCTTCCCTCTTCTTTCGTCCGCGACATTGTAATGAAGTCGCCGAGCGAGGACATTATGAACACGCTTGCGCGCAGCGTTCTTACGCTCTACGCATATGACGACAGCCCGAACGACCTTTCTATCCCGAATGTTCTGCGCCAGTCGCTTGAACTTATCGCGCTTTTCCCGATGCTTGCGGTCTACTCGTATCAGGCGAAAAAATATTACATTGACAACGAAGGTCTTATTATCCACCGCCCGCACAAGAGCCTTTCTATTGCGGAAAATATACTTCATCTTCTTCGCGAGGACAGCCACTACACCGAGCTTGAAGCGCGCGTTCTCGACCTTGCGCTGGTGCTCCACGCGGAACACGGCGGCGGAAACAATTCGACGTTCACAATGCACGTTGTAACCTCGTCGGGTACGGACACCTATTCCGCTGTAGCCGCGGCGCTCAGTTCTCTTAAAGGTCCGAAGCACGGCGGAGCGAACCTCAAAGTCTGCGATATGTTTGCGGAACTGAAACGTGAAATAAAGGACTGGAAAGACGAGAACGAGATCTCCGCATATCTTGAACGCCTGCTGAACAAGGACGCATTCGACAAGAGCGGGCTTATCTACGGCATGGGTCACGCGGTTTATTCCGTTTCAGACCCGCGCGCTGAGGCTTTCAAGGGCTATGTTGAAAAACTTGCCGAAGAAAAAGGCATGAGCGACGAGTTTAATTTTTACAGCACGGTAGAGCGTCTTGCGGCGGAGCTTATTGCGAAAAAGCGCCGTATTTACAAGGGTGTAAGCGCGAACATTGACTTTTACAGCGGCTTTTGCTACACTATGTTGGGGCTTCCGCGCGAACTTTACACGCCGCTTTTCGCGGTCGCGAGAATTTCGGGCTGGTCGGCTCACCGCATAGAGGAGCTTATAAACGGAAAGAAGATAATCCGTCCCGCGTATCTGAATGTACAGCCGCGCCGCGATTATGTTGCGCTCGGCGACAGAAAGCAGGAAGAATAACTTTTGGGGGATACGGAGTTTCCCTTATAAGCGGCAATGTTGGCTAAAAACCCCAAAGCGCTTCCGCGCCGCGGCTTTCTCCATGCTCTGCCCTTTTCCACTTTCCAAAACGCCGCAGTCGTGAGGTTGGGT
>USOZ01000068.1 GCA_900556525.1 uncultured Oscillospiraceae bacterium
GCAAGCGCAAACGCTTTCACGAGCTTTGACAGCACGGCATATCTTTTTTCATGCTCACAGTGTTTTGAAGAAAATCTGCGTATTCTTCTCGGATTTGTGCAGGAGCCTTATTTCACTGAGGAAAATATCGAAAAGGAACGAGGCATCATTGCTCAGGAAATAAAAATGTACCTCGACGACCCAGGCACACGCGTGTTTTTCAACTGCCTTAACGCAGTATATCACGCCAACCCCGTGCGCATTGACATTGCGGGAACTGTCGAGAGCATACAGAAAATCGACAAGGAACTGCTTTACCGCTGCTACAACACTTTCTATAACCCGAACAACATGGTGCTTTCGATCGCGGGCAATTTTGACCCAGACAAGGCGCTTGAAATATGCGATGAACTTCTTAAATCGGCAGACGACCCCGAGTTGGATATGATTGTTCCAAAAGAGCCGGAAAAAGTTCGGGAGGAATATATTGTACAGCAGCTCCCCTGCGCCGTTCCGCTGTTTAATTTGGGATTTAAGATGCCGCTTCCGCCAAAGGAAAAGCAAAATGAGGACTATATCGTATACAATATAATGCTTGAGGCGGCGCTTGGCAGCTTCTCCGATTTCTATAGCAGACTTTACGACGAAGGGCTTATTAACGACACTTTCGGTGTTGGAGTATTCAGCGGACGCGGATTTTTCCTGCCGAACATATGCGGCGAATCGAGAGAACCGAAGCGTGTAAAGGAAGAAATAATAAGCGAACTGGAACGGCTGAAAAAAGATGGCATTTCCCGCCACGCATTTGAAACCGTTAAAAAGATGACATACGGCGAACTTATCGCGCCGTTCAACAACGTTGAAAATGTTGCACGAGGCGCAATGCAAGCGGAATTTAGCGGTCAGGACATTTATACAAATGTGGAAATAACGGCAGACGTGCGTTATGAGGACGTGGAAAAAGCGCTTGAGCAGCTTGACACTGTGAATTGCAGCCTTTCCGTCGTTGAACCCACGGAGTAAAAAAGAAAGGAATAAAAAATGGAGTATGTTGAATTTCCGAATTTATTTTCGGGCGAAATTCCGGTAAACCGCGTTGCTTTCAGTATTTTCGGCTTTAATGTATACTGGTATGCGCTTCTTATCGGACTCGGAATACTGCTTGCAGGAATTTACTGCACAAAAAGGGGGAGAAAATACGGCATTACCGGAGACGACGTGTTCGACGCGATTTTCTATGGAGGTATCGCGGGCTTTATCGGCGCGAGGGCTTCCTACTGTATTTTCTGGAATCTCAATCCTGCAAATGAAAAAAAGTTCACTTTTCTGACCGCTATAACCGAGATTCACGATGGTGGTCTGATGATATACGGTGGGATAGTCGCAGCAGTCCTTGTCGGAATACTTGTTCTTAAAAAGAAAAAAACGCCTGCGCTTCCCCTGTTGGATATGGGCGGAACGGGCTTTCTTATCGGTCAGGGAATCGGTCGCTGGGGCAATTTTGTAAATCAGGAATGCTTTGGCGCGCCGACTGCTGGAAATCTTCCGTGGGGCATGACGGGAACAACTATCGTGCGTTATCCCGAAGTTATCGCCGCGCAGGAAGCTCTTCCGAACGGCGAATACGCGCTGGTTCACCCGTGTTTTCTTTATGAAAGTCTGTGGTGCGCACTCGGAATTATTCTTATCCACTTTTTCTTGTCGAAAATACAGACATTTGACGGTGAACTTTTCTTATATTATATTATCTGGTATGGCACAGGCCGCGGATTTATCGAGGGTCTCCGCACAGACAGCCTTTATCTCGGACCGCTGCGTGTTTCTCAGCTTATCGGCTTCACAAGCGCGTTATTCTGCCTTATTCTGCTGATATATTTCAAAATAAAAGTCAAAAACAGCAAAACCTATGTCCGCTGGAAAGACACCGACGAATGGAAAGAAAAGGAAAAGAAGTATTATTCAGCGATAAAAATTGAAAAAGAAACGCAGAAAGCGTATAAGGCAATGAAAAAAGCAGAAAAAACAGAGGAAATCGCACCGAGCATTCTTGATGACAGCGATAAAAATGAATAATGAAAGGATTTTCAAAATGGCAAAGATTATTGACGGAAAAGCAGTTTCTCAGAAAGTTAAAGACGAAATACGCGCGGAAATTGAGCGCGACGGTCTTGACATTGGGCTTGCAGTAGTTATTGTAGGAAACAATCAGGCGAGCCGAGTTTATGTGAACAACAAGAAGAAAGCCTGCGAGGTGTGTGGGATAAAGTCATATGAATACGCACTCCCCGAGGAGACTTCCGAAGAACAGCTTCTCGAGCTTGTCGACACGCTCAACAATGACAAAAACATTAACGGTATACTTGTTCAGCTTCCGCTGCCTAAGCAGATAAATGAAGAAAAAATAATCGAGCGCATTTCCCCGCTCAAGGACGTTGACGCGTTCAACGCAGTAAACGTCGGAAAAATTATGATAGGAAATTATGCGTTCCTGCCCTGCACTCCTGCGGGTGTTATGGAGCTTATCCATAGCACAGGAACCGAAATAAGCGGAAAGGAATGTGTCGTTATCGGGCGCTCGAACATTGTCGGAAAGCCTATGGCAATGCTTCTTCTGCACGAAAACGCAACCGTTACGATATGCCATTCGCGCACCAAAAATCTCGCCGAAGTGTGCCGCCGCGCGGACATTCTAGTAAGCGCTGTCGGCAAAGCGGATTTTGTTACCGCAGATATGGTCAAGGATGGCGCAGTTGTTATTGACGTCGGAATGAACCGCAATGCTGAAAATAAGCTCTGCGGCGACGTAAAGTACGACGAAGTTGAACCAAAGGCGTCGTTTATCACGCCTGTTCCCGGCGGCGTAGGTCCTATGACTATCGCAATGCTGATGAAAAACACGCTTATGGCAAAGAAGCTCCAGAGCTGATGAAAAAAGGAAATTCACCGCTCGTAAACGGAATACTCCTGCTTGTTGTGGTCGGATTTTTGTGCTGGTATTTTTCCTCGCATGAAATGTGGAATGTCGCGACGATTTTTGTAATCGCACTTATAACGGCATTGTCGGCAGGACAATTTCTGATATACATATTCCTATTTCGTAAGAAATAATTAAAGCCCGAAAGAATGTCAAAAGTTCTCTCGGGCTTTTCATTATTCATCTGTAAGCTCCCTAAGCAAATCAAGCATTTCGGCTTTTCTAAGTTCGGTCGCAATAACGTCTGTAGCATATTTTTTGCCGTCAAATATAATTACATCGCCTTCCCTGCAATCTTCGGATATAAGCCGCCGTTCCACATTTTTGGTAACCGTTTCGCCATTCTCGGTTTCTTCCTCAAGAACTGCAAAATTCCCCTCAAATCTGTCCAGATATATCATGCAGCCTCCTTTTGCGTTACAATTCGCAGATTTTCGCCGTCGCTTATAAAGACAATACTGCCGTCAATGTCAGTCCTGTAAATCGTTATTCCGAGTTTGTCAAGCAGTTTTGTGGTTTCCTTGTGCGGGTGTCCGTAGTCATTAGGCGAACCCACGCTTATAACTGCGTACTCGGGATTAACTGCCTGCAAAAATGCTTTAAGGCTTGAAGTATGGCTTCCGTGGTGCGCGACTTTCAATACATCAGCCGATATATCCATGCCGCTGTCCAAAATGTCGCGTTCCGCCGTCTTTTCAATGTCACCCGTGAATAAAAACGACTTGTTTCCATGCCGCAGACGTGCAACGATCGAATAATTGTTCAGATCGTCATAGTCCTTTACGGGCGCGATTATTTCAATTTCACAACCCTCGGCAAGCTCATAAACCGCCCCGACCTTTGCGTACTCTATCTTTCCGCCGCACTTTTTAATCGACTTTAACAGCTTTTCATAGGAACTCGTAGTCGGGATCATTTCGGCGGTCAGTTTCGGCATAACTACCACATCTGCTCCGAATTTGTCGATAACCTTATTCATCGAACCGATATGGTCGGAATGTGGGTGCGAAGCGATAACCATATCGAGCCTGTCTATACCAAGGTCGCTAAGATACGCGATAACGTTCTCCGCTGCGGTGTATTCGCCGCTGTCAATCAGCACATTCATGCCGTCCGTTTTAACAAACGCGCAATCTCCCTGCCCAACGTCGATATAATGCACGGAAATTTCTCCCTCGGCGGTAAGCCCGCCCGCTGTTTCGGAAAATCCGGCAAAATCATATACATCATTCCACGTCGGTATAAAATCGAAATGAAACAGCGCGTCATTAAGATAAATTATCAGCGCGAAAAAAGCTATGACCGCCGCGGAAATTACAGCAGCTTTCTTATTTGTGCGCGTTCTTTTTAGAAATGTTTCTTCTTCTGCGTGAAGTTCCCCTATCGGATTTTCCTGAATTTTTGGCAGGCGTGAAGGAGCTCTGCTTTCCCTTGACGTCTTTTGTCTTTCCGTTGTATTTTTCATTTTTCGCCCTCTCATTGGCACGCTCCGACGGCGTTATCAAGCAGTCCTGCCCGAAGCCTATCAAATCGCGCCGTTTAGCCATATTGAGAGCCTTTGTAACAAGCTCCTTGTTCTCTTTTTTATAATATTGCAGCAGTGCGCGCTGAAGCTGTTTCTCCTCGGGCTTTCTCGGCACATACACGGGTTCGAGCGTGTACGGGTCAAGCCCCGTATAGAACATCGCCGTCGAAATCGTTCCGGGCGTGGGGTAAAAGTCCTGAACCTGCTCGGGACGGATATTATGTTTTTTCAGAAAAACAGCAAGGTCAATCGCGTCGTTCAACGTACAGCCGGGGTGCGATGACATAAGATACGGAACAAGATATTGCTCCTTTCCGACGCTTTTTGTCATGCGGTAAAACTTCTCCTCAAAGCGCTCATACGTTTCGATATGCGGCTTTCCCATATAATCGAGAACGCGGTTGCTGGCGTGTTCGGGTGCAACTTTAAGCTGCCCGCTGACGTGATGCTCAATAAGTTCTTTCATAAAGCTGTCGTCTTTGTCTAAAATTAAATAATCATAGCGAATACCCGAACGGATAAACACCTTTTTTACATTTTTTATTTCGCGCATTTTCCGCAGCATATGAAGATATTCCGTGTGGTCAACTTTCAGATTTTTGCAAGGCTCGGGCGCGAGGCATTTTCTTCCCTTGCAGAGTCCGTGTTCAAGCTGCTTATCACATGACGGTGCGCGAAAATTCGCCGTCGGACCGCCTACGTCGTGAATATATCCCTTGAAATTCGGATTTGCCGCAAGTTCACGTGCTTCCTCAAGAACCGATTCCTCGCTTCGCGTCTGTATTCGCCGCCCCTGATGAAGAGCAATCGAACAGAAATTGCAGAAGCCGTAGCAGCCGCGATTGTGAATAATCGAAAATTCGACCTCTTTTATCGACGGAACACCGCCAACTTTCTCATACATCGGGTGATATGTCCGCATATATGGCAGCTCGTATGCTCTGTCAAATTCTGACTGTGTAAGACTTCTCTGCGGAGGGTTCTGCACAAGCATTTTATCGCCGTGGCGCTGAACGATCGTCCTGCCGTACACTTCGTCCTGCTCATCGTACTGCTTGCGGCAGGATTTCGCGTACGCTTTCTTGTTCACGCTCACGACCTCAAAGCTGTCGCATTGCACCGACCCGATTGGAGTGTTCACAGGTTCTGTAAGATAGCACGTTCCGCGTATATCAGTCATGTCACGCAGCCTGTCGCCCGCCTTATATCGATTGCAGATCTCGGTTATCGTAACTTCGCCCATGCCGTACATGAGCAAATCAGCGCCGCTGTCGACCAATATGGACGGCATAATCTTATCCGCCCAGTAATCATAGTGAGCAAATCTGCGCAGGGACGCTTCAAGTCCGCCTATGGCAATATCCGTATCGGGAAAGAGCCTGCGAAGCGTGCGGCAATATACGGTGACCGCTCTGTCGGGACGTTTTCCTCCCACACCGCCTGCGCTGTACGCGTCGTCATAGCGTTTTTTCAACGCAACGGTGTAATTTGAAACCATGCTGTCAATATTTCCGCCCGTAACCAGAAAAGCATATTTCGGCGTTCCAAGTTCGCGAAAATCTGCATCTGAAACTGGCTGAGCTATCATTCCCACGGAAAATCCGAGACTTTCAACCATGCGCGAAATAATAGCTATGCCGAATGACGGGTGATCAACGTACGCGTCGCCTGTAATACATATAAAATCTAGCCGCTCTGTTCCGAGCCGCTGCATATCGTTTTTGCAAACGGGTAAAAAAGGCATATTATTCTCCCTAGTCCAGCTTATTCATCTTGCGTTCATACCATTCCTGCTTCGTCATAATTACCTGACGCGGCTTTGCGCCCTCGTATCCGCCAACAACGCCGAGCTGTTCCATTGTGTCGATAAGGCGCGCCGCACGACCGTAACCGAGCTTCAGCTTGCGCTGGAGGAAGGACGTGCTAGCCTGTCCGGCTTCAATAACAGCTTCAATCGCTTCGTCGAGCTTTTCATCGCTCACATTTATATCTCCGCCGTCGTCGTCATCTTTGCCCTTGTTTGCCTTCTGCGCGGCAAGTTCCGCCTGCTTTTCGATTTCATCAATTACAGACTGGTCATAATCAAGAATAAACGAATTTTTAATAAAATCAACCACACGTTCTACTTCCTTGTCCGAAACCCAGCAGCCCTGAACACGCATAGGCTTAGGCATACCGACAGGGAAATAAAGCATATCACCCTTTCCGAGCAATTTTTCCGCGCCCGCGCTGTCGATAATGGTACGGCTGTCCACCTGAGAGGCAACTTTCAGCGCAATTCGGCTCGGAATGTTCGCCTTGATAACGCCCGTTACTACGTTTACGGACGGACGCTGCGTTGCAATTACAAGGTGCATACCAGCCGCACGCGCCATCTGTGCAAGACGGCAAATGCTGTCCTCGACTTCTCCGGGAGAAGCCATCATAAGATCGGCAAGTTCGTCGATAAATATTACGACCTGCGGGATCACCTGCAAATCATCGCGTGTTTTTGCAAGCGCATTATAGCCTGTAAGGTCGCGGACATTATTGTCCGAAAACAGCTTATAGCGATTGAGCATTTCCGTGACCGCCCAAGCCAGTGCTCCCGCAGCTTTTTTCGGGTCTGTAACAACCGGGATAAGCAAATGCGGGATGCCGTTGTAAATCATAAATTCGACCGCTTTAGGGTCGATCATCAGCAGGCGTACTTCTTCGGGAGTTGAGCGGAAAAGAATACTCATAATAATCGAATTTACGCAGACGGACTTACCCGAACCGGTTGTTCCCGCAATAAGAATATGCGGCATTTTTGCAATATCGGCGATAACAACTTCTCCCGAAATGCTCTTTCCCAGAACCGCGCCGAGCTTGCTCTTTGTTTCGGCAAACGCTTTGCTTTCTACCATTTCTCTGAACGGAACCGAATCGACTTTCTTGTTCGGAACTTCGATTCCTACCGCCGCCTTATTCGGGATAGGCGCTTCAATACGAACCCCCGCAGTTGCCAAATTAAGCGCAATATCGTCAACAAGCCCCGTTATCTTTGAAATTTTAACACCCATTGCAGGCTGAAGTTCATAGCGCGTGACCGAAGGACCTCTCGAAGCCTCAAGGAATCTCGTTTCAACGCCAAAACTCTTGAGCGTATTTACCAGTTTTTCTGCATTCTGGTGAATTTCGGCGTTTATATCCTCGTCAGAGCGTTCGTGAACGACATCGTTGAGCAGCTCGCTCGGCGGAACCTTGTACTGCTCCGCGTTTGCAACTATATCGTCAAAGCGCTGCTGACCGTTCTCATCGGGACGAATTACGGTTGCAAGCACTTTTTCCTCGTTTTCTTTCGCCTTTTGTTCATTTTCCTGCTGCTCGCGGCTAAAGTCCTGAATTGCTTCGACAATTTTATCTCCCTCGTCAACATCAAACGGAAAATCCTCGGGAAGCGTAGAATTTTGCTCGGCAGGAATCTGTTCAATCGCCGCAGACGCCTCACCTATAAGGCTGGGACGCTGTTCTACTTCAATAGCAGGCTTTACGGGCTGAACCGACTCGGAATCGTCGGCAAAAAACGGACCGTCGGGGCTGTACGGCTTTATTTCC
>USOZ01000069.1 GCA_900556525.1 uncultured Oscillospiraceae bacterium
GCGTTGAAGGGGCGGATGCCTTTTGTAACTGTTCGCGAGTCGGCGGCTGAACGTCCTCCTCGTTTGCGAGAGCCTCGGCGTGAAGCGTAGTAACTTCGGGAATACTTTCGGGTGCGGAAGTTCCCGACGTTTCCGCGCCGTTCGGCTGCGCACAGCCCGAACAAAGCACGGCTGCCGCTGTAAGCGCTGCGTAAAGCCGCTTTCTGAGCCGATTTGTATATTTCAAATGCAATCCCTCCTTCCGGGGTTGTACTCGTTATTATATACCATTTAAAGCCAAATGTCAAACGAAATGGCCTATTTACTGTATTTTTCCTTATTCGGACACCCAGCCGTTAAAAATTGCAGCAAGCAATTACAGCTATACATACAGCCCGTTTTATTCGGACGGGGGCTTTGATACGCTTATAAACAACCTTACCGGGACGCGTCTGCTCGGGCTTGACCGAAGCGGTAAAGTCGTTACAAAGGGAATAGACGGCGAGCGCCGCATATATGCGGGCAGCTACTATTTATATACGGGAATTGCGGACGTTGACGAAAAATATGACGAGGAAGCCGACGAAACGGTTTATTCAATAAAGCTGCGCGACGGCGTTAAGTTTAGCGACGGCGAAACTATGGACGCCGACGATCTTATTTTTACACTTTATATGCTGCTCGACCCGTCGCTTTCAAAGCGCAGTCCGTTTCAGGGAGTGGACATAAAGGGTGCGATAAATTATCGCCTTAACAGCACGATTGCGGATACACTTTCGCCCGAGGATATTGCGGCGGCGCTCGAAACCGAAGAAGTTCGGCAGAAGATCCGCACTGAGATCGTTGAACCCATGCTGAAGCGCGAGCTGGAGTGGGTAAAGTCGCTTTACGGCGACGCGAGCTATTCGGTATATACGACGGCTTATCCCGAAGCGAAAGACCTTATGGCGTTTTTCTATTCGGTGAACAGCGAATATGACTCAACGGCAGTCAGTGAGGAGCAGGTTTTATCCGACCTTGCGGATATGTACGGCGGAAATTATGAGCTGCTCGGAAGTATGTATGAGGGCGATTCGACTTTCTTTAAGAATGACGCTGAAATATGCGTTATTGAATACCTTTCGGAAGAAAAGGGCGCTTCGGAAAATGTTGACAGTATTTCGGGAATAGTAAAAACCGGAAAAAATACGGTAGACATTACAGTTTCGGGCAGCGGGACAGGCTTTCTTTCCGCGCTTAACAATGTGATAGTTGCTCCGCTCCACTATTACGGCGACGAGAACAGCTATGACTATACGGCGAGCAAATTCGGATTTGAAAAGGGAACGGCGCTTGAGCTTGCGACGAACAAGGCTGACGCTCCGCTCGGTGCGGGCGCATATGCCTTTGAACGCAGCGAAAACGGCGTTGCATATCTTACCGCGAACGAATACTATTATAAAGGTGTTCCCGAAACGAAAAAGCTGGAAATTTCGCAGGCGGCTTCTGACAGCGCAGTTTCGGCGGTTTCCGAAGGTACTGTCGATATGAGCTATCCCGAGGCTTCGGCGAACGCTTCCGACCAGATCGAGGAAGCGAACGAGGCTATCGAAAAGCTGTACGCCTGCACGGTAAACAGCGACGGCTACGGATATATCGGAATAAACGCGAAAACCGTGAATGTCGGAGGTGAAGCGGAATCGGAGAAAAGCGTTGCACTTAGAAAGGCGCTCGCGACCGCGATATATCTTTTCCGCGACGAGTCGGTGCATAATTACTACGGCGATATAGGAATTACCGTTGATTTTCCCGCAGCAGTGAGCAGTTATATTAAAAATGATTCCGAGGAATTCAGCTTTACTCCGTACTCCAAAAATGCGGCTGGCGAGTCGATCTATTCCGACGGAATGAACGAGCAGGTGCGCCGTTCCGCGGCGAAACAGGCGTGCCTTGGATATTTTGAGGCTGCGGGTTATACAGTCGAAAACAATCGCGTTACCGCAGCTCCCGAAAACGGAACTACGACATTCCACGCAATGATAGCGGCGGAGGGTACAGGCAGACACCCGTCCTATTACGCGCTTGAAGCGGCTTCGGCGCTGCTTCGTGAAATCGGCATAACGCTGATAATAAGCGACGCGGCGGACGCTGCGCAGCTCTGGAGCGTTCTGAGCAGCGGCACTCAGGAGATATGGGCTTCCGTATGGGAAACGGGCGCACAGCCGCGCTTCTCGTCGTCGGAAATGTATGGAGAGGATAACTTCTGTGGAATTTCCGCAAAGGAATTTTACGAAGCGGTGGCTGCGGCGGACAACGCCGATCCTGAAACGATCTCGGACGCATACACAGCGCTTTACAGCCTTCTTTACGATAAATATGCGGTCGAAATCCCAATGTATCAGCGTTCGGGCTGTATCCTTTTCAGCACGCTCCGCATAAACACGGATTCGCTCCCGAAAAACATGACTGGCTACTACAGCTGGGTAGATGAAGCTGAAAAAATTACGCAAAAACAGTGACAGGTGATTTAAATGGCTAAAGAAGTTAAAACCAACGCGATGCGGTTTCTCGACCGCGAGAAAATCGCGTACACTATAGGAACATACGAATGTGAAGAATTTATCGACGGGATAACCGTTGCGGAAAAAATGGGACAGGATCCCGCGCTTACGTTCAAGACCCTTGTCGCGCACGGAAAAAGCGGCGGATATTACTGCTTCCTGCTGCCCGTTGCGGAGGAACTCGACCTTAAAAAGGCGGCGAAAAGCGTCGGCGAGAAATCGGTCGAGCTGCTCCACGTTAAGGACATAAACGCGGTCACGGGATATGTACGCGGCGGCTGTACGCCTATCGGCATGAAAAAGCAGTTCCCGACGGTCATTCACAATTCGGCTGAAGCTCTGCCGGAATTTTATATCAGCGGCGGTCGGCTCGGCACGCAGATATGCGTTTCGCCGCAGCAGCTCGTCAAGGCGATTCGCGGGAAGTTTGCGGATCTGCTGCTTGAGGGGGAACAGGCGTGATAAGAGCGGTCAAAGAAGCGGAGATCGGCAGGTGCGCCGATGTCATACGCGACAGCTTTATGACGGTCGCCCGCGAGTTTGGATTTACGGCGGAAAATGCGCCGAGATTTACGGCTTTTTCGATTTCGGCGGAACGTTTGCAATGGCAGATGAACGCCGAACACAGACCCATGTTTGTTTATGTCGAAAAGTCCGAAATAATCGGATTTTACTCGCTTGCCTTGCATGAAAACGGCGAATGTGAGCTTAATAATCTGTGCGTAATTCCGCAATTCAGACACGGCGGGGCAGGCGGCGAGCTGCTTCATCACGCGTTTCAAACGGCAAAACAGCTTGGATTTTGCAAGCTGAATATCGGGATCGTTGAGGAGAACACGCAGCTTCGGAAATGGTATGAGAAATTCGGCTTTGTTCATATAGGAACTCAGAAATTCGATTTTTTCCCGTTTACCTGCGGATATATGGAAAAAATATTATAAGATAAGAGGCATCGGAATTTTCCGACGCCTTAGTTTGCGGATAATGCGCTGTATTTTATAAAAGTGGATTGAAAATTGAATAAACAACTTTACAATTAAATTAAACCGTTATATAATAGCAATGAGTTAAAATCTAAAATTATTGTAATGGCGGTGAAAAAGCAATGAATGAAGAAATGCAAAATCAAGAATTAAACAACTTATCAACGCAGCGCATGCGATTTTTTCTCACGCTCCGCGATAAATCCACATATTTTTTCAGCGCTCGTTTCAACGCCCGTGGAACTGTCTAGCGTAAGTTCGTAGTTGCTTTCGTCGCCCCATTCAAGCCCCGAAATGTTCTTGTAATACAGCGCTCGCGCCTTATCCGAACGCGCAATATTCCGCTTCGCTTCGTCGGGAGTGTCGCCATAGACCTCCATGACCCTGCGGATTCGGTAATCCTCGGGCGCGTGAATGAATATCCGAATGACATTCGGGTCGTCTTTCAGCACATAATCCGCCGCCCTGCCGACAATCACACAGCTTCCGTTTTCGGCTATCCTGCGGATAATTTTCTGCTGAGCCGCTATCGCCTGACTTACTACGCTGCTGCTCAAATAAAGCTCGCGGAGGATTTGCGGGGAATTTTTGTTCAGTCCTGAGATGAATTCTCTGTCAAGTCCGCTTTCCTGCGCCGCGAGAGCTGTCATTTCCTTATAATAAAATGGTATACCGAGCCGCTCGGCAACGAGCTTTCCTATCTGCTTGCCCGACGAGCCGTGCTGCCTTGCGATAGTGATTATCACACCGGGCTTCGAGGGCTGCAATACCGCTTTCGGGTGCTGTTTTTTCTCACCTGTGAGATACGGGCTGCGGAAAAACTTCCTTGTCATGAAAAATCCCACAACAGAAACAGCGCTGTCGGTCACGGGATATGTGAGCCAGAAATAATCAAGCCCGAAGCGTGAGAAAAGGTACGCCAGCGGAACGAAAAGCACAACCGTTCTGATTATCGTCAGCATTGAGCTTTTGAAGCTCGCGCCGACTGCCTGAAAAAGCACGGGATATGTAAGCGAGGTAACGAGCGGGATAAAACTTATCGCTATTATTCGGAAAGCGGTCACGCCTATTCGGATAACCTCCTCGTCGTTCGAGAAAAAGCGGAGCATAGGCTCGGGGATTATTTCAAAGCAGAGCGTTCCGATAAGCATGAGAGCCATTCCGAACACTATCGAGGTGTTCAGCGTTTTTTTACAGCGCTCGGTATTGCGTGCCGCGTAGTTGAAGCTGATTACGGGGACTATGCACGTCTGCATTGAGCCGAGCGGGATAAAGAAAAACGTCTGCCATTTATAGTACAGTCCGAGAACGGTTACGGCTGCATCGGAGAATGAGGCGAGAATGACGTTAAGCCCGAAAATGTAGAGGGTGTATGCCGACTGCATAAGGATATTCGGGACTCCCAGACGGAATATTTTTCCGACGTAATGCGGGTATTTTTTTATTGACGGAGATTTGTAGAACCCCTTTTTCATTACGATAAGTGCCGCCACGATCTGTCCCGCAACGGTTGCTATCGCCGCGCCCGAAATCCCCATTTCGGGAAGTCCGAACATTCCGAAAATAAGCAGAGGGTCGAGGATAATATTCGTTATCGCGCCCGCAATTTGCGCAAGCATAGGTATTTTCATGTTTCCTCTCGCCTGAAGCACTTTTGTCCATATGCTTTCGAGGAACAGTCCGAAGCTGAACACGCAGGCTATCCTGCCGTATGATATAACGTCCGCGATAACCTCGGGGGTCGAGGTCTGCGACTCGGCGTAAAGCGGCATAAGCGCATAGCACACTGCGACAAAGATCGCCCAGAGCACGACTGCGAGCGGAGTTCCCACGCCCGCGTATTCGTTCGCCTTTTTCTCGTCGCCTATCCCCAGCTTTGAAGCCATGACCGTGTTTATTCCCACGCCAGTTCCGACCGCAAGCGCTATCATGAGAAGCTGGAGCGGATAAACTATCGAAAGCGCGGTAAGTCCCGAATCGGAGTATCTCCCAACGAAAACGCTGTCAATGATATTGTAAAGAGCCTGAATGAGCTGCGCGAGCATTACGGGCGGCGCGAGCCTCAGCAGTATCCTGCTGATCTTCTCGGTTCCGAAATAGTCGCTTTTCTGTTTTATTTTTTCCATGTTAACACCTCGCCGTCCTGCTCCCTTAGCTACATGATTATACTGCAATATACTGCTTTTGTCAATAGTTAAGGAAGCGCTGAATAAATCGCGGTACGCATCTTGCTTGCATATTTTCCGTTTGATTGTGCGAAAAATTTGTCTGCGCAATCTGCATACCCGATTTAATCAGCGCTTCCCTAAAAACATGGACGCCCTCTTTGTTGAGGACGTCCCGTTTATATATTTTATTGGTATATCAGCTCTGCGGCTTTGATTTAAGATAAAATTTCTTTTCAGTTCCGTTTATGAGCCGTTTTATGTTATCCTTGTGCCGCCATGCGACGAGCAGAGCGGAGAGCGCAGCTATTGCCGCAGTTATGATACCGCAGCCGAAAAACGGCAGCATAATGGGGTAGAGAAGGGTCGAAGCGACCGAAGCGAGCGACATATAGTGCGTGACGAAAAGAATAGTTAAGAACACGATAAGCGAGATAAGCCCTATGCGCCAATCCACTACCCACACCGGTGAAACTCCCGCGATGAACGATTTCCCGCCCTTAAAGTCGTACCATATCGGGTACGCGTGACCGAGCATTGCGAAAAAGCCGCTGTAAACCGCGCCGAACTGCCGAAGCAGCATGAAATGTTCAAAAAGCATACTGAAAATTATTACGGGTATCGCCGTTTTCAGCAGGTCGAGCAGCAGCACGACCCACGCCAGTTTTCCACCAAAAACGCGCTTAAAATTCGTGAAGCCGGGATTGCCGCTCCCGAGCGTGCGTATATCCTGATGATAAAATACCTTTGAAAAAATCACCGCGTAATTCACGCCCGCAGCAAGATATGAGCAGACCGCAGCCGCGAGAAGCAGGGCGATTTTAATAGCTTGTTTGTCCATATTTCTCCCTATTCCGAAACCAGGATAAAGTCGTATATCTCCTGTTTTCCGTCAATTTCATAAATCTCGGCAGCGGGGAAGTTCTCCCGCGCAAATTCCGCAAGCTCCTCGGCTTCCGAAGCAGGCGCGTCAGCGCCCCTGAAAATAAGCAAAATACTCGTGTCCGCCGAAATAATATTTTTTACAGCTTCTTTTGCGGCGGCTGTCCGTTCATTTTCCGCCGCGATTATGGATTTTCCCGAAATTGCGATATATTCTCCCGATTTTACTGACATTCCGCCAAGCTCCGTGTCGCGCACGGATTTTGACACCATAACGGTCTTAACGCCCTGCATTGCGCACTCGAGGTCGTTCATGATAACGTCGATATTTCCAGAAGTCGTATCTAGCATCGTAAGCGCGGCATAACCCTCGCCTATGCTCCTGCTTTCGAGGACGTAAACCTCAGCCTTGTCGTAGAGCTGCGCCGCCTGACGAGCCGCAAGGATAATGTTCCCGTTATTCGGAAGAACGATTATCTTCTCCGCGCTTATGCGGTCGAAAGCGTCGATAAAATCCTCGGTCGAGGGGTTCATGCACTGCCCGCCGTCAACGATAAAATCTGCGCCGAGGTCTCTGAACGACTGCTTTATGCCATCTCCGTTCGCCACGGCAATAACGCCGAACTTTTTTCGCGGCTTTTCCTCGCGCTTTTCAGAAGCAATCACGTTGTTATGCTGAAGCTCCATATTTTCGATTTTTAAAGTAAGGAATTCGCCGAATTTCTGGCAGAAATCAAGCACCTTTCCCGGAGTCATGGTATGTACATGAATTTTAACAGCCGAGCCTGTTTTGAACGCGACGATAGAATTGCCTATCGTTTCAAGATACTCCGAGATCTGCTCAACTCTGAAGCTTTCGGGGTCGACCTTTGAGCGCTGTAAGCGAAGCAGACATTCCGTGCAGTAGCCGAAGTGCATTTCGCTGTCCTCGGTGAATAATTCGGGGTTTATTGCCGCAGGCGAAGCGGAATGCTGCTCTGCGGGCTGAATTTCACGTCCCGTAACAGCCTGCTCCATTCCTTCGACTATTCGGATAAGCCCCGCGCCGCCGCTGTCAACAACTCCCGCCTCTTTCAGAACATGAAGCATATCGGGGGTTTTTTCGAGTGTTTTTCGCGCCTGCGAAAGATAATCCGCAAAAAATTTCTCGACATTTCCGCCGCCCAATGTGTTTGCATAAGCGTAATCGGCGGCTTCGCGCGCGACGGTGAGAATTGTACCTTCGGTCGGATTTATCACGGCTTCGTAGGCTAGTTCAACGCCGCTTCGGAATGCTTTCGCGAGCTTATGCACGGAAGCGGTCTCGCAGTCGGAAAGCTCTCTGCCCATTCCCGCAAAAAGCTGCGACAGAATAACTCCCGAATTTCCGCGCGCGCCCATAAGCATACCCTTTGCGGCAAGCTGAGCAGCGTGCGATACTGAGGTTATTTCTTCCGAAGAAAGCGCGGTTACGCCGTTGTCGATAGTCAAGCGCATATTGCTTCCCGTATCACCGTCGGGGA
>USOZ01000070.1 GCA_900556525.1 uncultured Oscillospiraceae bacterium
TGATAGGTCAGGTTCAGGACAAAACGACGGGCGAATGGTCGCTTTCTATGGACGGCGATCATGTAAACGAACTGCTTGTAAAAATGCAGACCTCTGTAATTTCGTTCGGCGGAAAGGGCGACTTCGAGGGAACGGTCTACAACTACCTCATGTTCATCAGCAACCGCCTCGGTCAGCAGATCGACTATAACGAAGCGCAGTACGACTCGGCATACGACACGACGGAAGCCCTGCTTGACAGCCGCGAAGCGGTGTCCGGCGTAAACTCCGACGAAGAAGGCATAAATATGCTGACTTATCAGAACTGGTACAACGCAAGCTCAAGAATGATGACGGCGCTTGACGACTGTCTTGACCGTCTTATCAACAACACGGGCAGAGTAGGATTATAATTTTTCCTTTGAAAGGAATGGTCACAAATGAGAATTGCAGGAAACACTATCCGCAGAAATTTTCTTAAAAATTACGAGAGAAACGCTTCAGAAAAGTTCAATTCCGAAAAGCGCATAGAAACGAACCGCAAGTTCAGCCGCGCAAGCGAAAATCCGATCGACGCGGCAAAAGCTCTGCGAGTTCGCAAGGCTCTTTCCGAGCTCGACACAAGCACGGCGAACCTCAAATCCGCAGATTCGATATATCAGTCGGCGGAAAGCTCGATGACGAAGATCTCCGAGCTTATCCAGCTCACCTATGAAAAGCTCGTCGAGGGCGCGCACGGCACGAGAAATCTTGACGACCTTGAAATTATCGCAAAGGAAGTCGACGAAAAGGCCGAGGAAATGATTCAGCTTTTGAACGTTGACATTGCAGACAGAAAAATTTTCGGCGGAACCAACAATACAACGGTCGCTTTCGAGATAAAGGGCGACAACGAATCGGGCAGATATGTTACATATAACGGCGTTCCCGTAAACGCTTCTTCCGACCCGTACAGCTTCCCGAGCAGCGAAAGATCCTATCTCGACATCGGTATCGGCATGAGCATCGACAGCTCGACCGAGAGAATAGACGACCAGACCGCGCTTCCGATAACGTTTAACGGCGTTGAATGCACCGGCTGCGGCGTAACTAAAAGATACGTTAAGATCAACCTCGATCAGCTCCGCGCAGGCGTTTCGTATAAGCTGAACGTTTCGCTCGGAACAAAGCAGAAAATGATAACTTTCCTCGGTGGAAACACCATTGATAAAAGCATAAGCAACATAAACGAACAGCTCAAGGAAGCGTTCCAGTCCACTCCCGGAGTTGACGCGTCGGGAACGTTCAATTACCTCAAGAACGTTGACGGCTACACAAAGCCCGAGGTTTACAGCTACGCAAACGCAGACATTACAGACAACCGCGTTGACGTTAGCGCAATGAATGAGAACAATTTCTACTCTCTTGAGGTTTCCGCAAACGGAAAGACCCGCGTTATCGACTTTAAGGGAGACGCAGACCCGAACGTTACCGCAGATAACATAAGAAAAGCACTCCGGAAGAAGTTCGGCGACGAAGTTGATTTCTCTATAGCTACCGGCTTTAAGGATTCCGCAGGAAATCCCGTTTCGATCAAGAACAGCGACGATTACGCAAATCAGGCTTCAATAACTCAGGACGCCGACACCGCTAAGATAGACCTCGCGAACCTTACCGACGGCGAGGAATATACCCTCAACGTAAACGGCACAAAGGTAACGTTTATCGCAGGCGCAACCGAAGATGACAACATAAAGAACATTAACGACGCGCTCTCCTCCCCTGCCGCATTCGGAAAAGCGAATGTTCCGCAGATAAAGAGCAACAGCGGTCTTATCGAATACGACAGCACGACCGACGTTATCTACGTTGAAAATGCAAAAGGCGGCGAAGAACTTGTTGAATTCGAGGAAAGCGGCGGCTATCCCAACAATATCGTGCAGATCCTTCTCAACAGTGCGAAGCTCCTGCGCGAGGGCGATCAGGATATGGTCGCACGCTATGCCGACCTGCTCTATGACGCACAAGGCTCGCTCTCTATCGCGATCGCCGAGCTTGGTACTCACGACCAGTTCATCGACTTTAACCTCGACCGAATCACCGATATTAACCTGAATATGTCGGATAAACAGAATGACCTTGAAATAACCGACATTCCTACCGAAATAACCAATTATAAGGTTCTCGAAGCGATATATAACGCGACTCTCCAGATGGGTGCGTCTATGATACCGCAGTCGATATTCAACTACATAAAGTAATCTTAATTTTTAAACGAAAAGGGGGTAACCGATATGGGAATGGTAGACCATAATCTTCTCAGCATAACGACCGTACCGATAAAGGTAGAAATAAACATTACAAAGGGCGAGTTTAAAAACCCCCGCGTAAATAATCCCGACCTTGCGTTTAAAATGGACATTAAAACGCAGAACGGACAGCTCAAGATCCATTCCGAGCCGTCGAAAATAAATATCGACACCTACGCAGCACGTTCGAGCATGGGTTACGGCGAAATGAACAACGGCGACCTTATCAAGCACGAAGCAAACAAGGGCATAAAGCTCGCGTATCAGGGTACGGCGCGTATCGTTCAGGAGGGCAATCAGCTCGCACGCGGAGCGACCGCCTCTCAGATAGCCGCTCAGAACAACCGCGCAGGTCAGACTATACAGACGATAATGGAATTTCTCCCGAAAACGGGCGCGGACGTAACATTTGATAAGGGCGTGCTGAATATCAACTACGAAGTCGGCAACGTCAATATCGACTGGGAAAACGCACAGATGATGCCGTATGAATTCACTCCCGGAAAGGTTGAATTTTCCGTTTCGCAGATGCCCAGCGTAGAGATCGAATACCTCGGCGGCCCGATATACGTTCCGCCAAGCGCAGACCCCGATTATCAGCCCGCGCTTGATACAAGAGGATAAACGGAAAGGTACAGGTGAACCATGATGACGATAAATACCCGCGATTTCGGAGAAATGGAAGTTGAACAGAAAAACGTGTTCGATTTTCCGAACGGAGTTTTCGCTTTTGAGGACGACAAGCGCTTCGCGTTGCTCTCGCCGCTCGGCGAGGACACCTACCCCATGTGGCTTCAGTCGCTCGACCACAGCGACCTCTGCTTTATCGTGTTCGACCCCACGCTTATAGACGAGGGCTATACGGTAACGCTCAACGACAGCGAAAAGCGCCTGCTCAAAGTTAAAGACGGCGACGAAATACGAAGTCTCACCATTGCGAAGATCCCCGAAAATTTCCGCGAAACGACCGTCAACATGAAATCACCGATAATCATAAACCCCGCAAACAATACAGCGCTTCAGGTCATTCTTCCGCATGATTACCCGTTCCGCTACCCGATATATGCGGCGGAGGAGGTGAAATAATGCTTGTTGTAACACGAAAAACTGAGGAAAGCATTATTATCGCCGATAATATTGAAATAGTAGTCCTCGAGGTCTCAAAAGACCGCGTAAAGCTGGGCATAACCGCCCCGAAGGATATAAAAATAATCCGAAACGAGCTGCGAAGCGCACAGGAAGCTAACGTCGAGTCTTCAAAGCAGCTCACAAAGGAAGCGCTTACCGCGCTGCTTAACCTTAAAAAGTGATCCGGAAAGGAATGATTGAAAATGGCTAACAACACATTAAGAATGAGCGGTATGAACTCGGGTCTTGATACCGAATCCATTATCAACGCTCTTACCGCGAACAGCAAGCTTAAAATAACGAAGCAGAACCGCCAGCTTCTGAAATATAAAGCGACGCAGGAGGCTTACCGTGACGTTATTTCAAAGCTCACGAATTTACAGGACAAATATTTTGACATTCTGAACAAGAGCTCCAACCTCAAAGGCTCGACAATGTGGAGCCAGTATGCTGCGAAAACGACCGTAAACGGCGAGGAAAAGAAGATCTCTGGCTTTAGCATCACTTCTTCGATAAACTCCGTTCCGGGCAATTATAAGGTAAAGGTCAACAAGACCGCGACGCAGACGACAATGACGGGCGCTTCGCTCAGCAGCGGCGCAAAGCTCGACCTCGGTTCAATCTCCGACGGCGAAAACTACGGTCTTACCATAACCGTAGGCGACGTTACGAAGAACATTTCGTTCACGGGCGGCGCAACGGAATCCGAAACACTCGACAATGTAAATAAAGCGCTGAACGACGCTTTCGGCGAGAGCAATTCCTCCGCAGGCGCGGCAGGAAATAAGGGTCTTGTGTATGTTGAAGCAGGAACGGGTCAGATAATTTCCCGCTCCGGTAAGGGCGTGACCCTCTCCGGCGTAGGCGCAATGTCGGGTTCGTCCATTCTTGATTTTTCCGATGTTAAATCGGGCAACAACACCATCTCCGTGCGTATCGGCGGCGAACTGAAGATAATCTCGTTCCAGACGCTCGCTGATGATTATTTTGACGGGATCACATTCAACGACGACGGTTCGTATGAGCCTGTTACGGAAGAAAATGCGTTCAAAGTCGAGCTTTACAAGCAGATCAAGGACGACTACATTGAATCGAAAAAATACGACGCGTATCTTGACTGGAAAAACACTCTGACCGACGACGACAAGGAAATTTTCAAAAAGACCCAGTTCGACAAGGCAGAGGCAAAGCAGCGCGAAAACTACCTCAACAAATACCTCGCAGGAAAATACGACGAATACAGAGCGGAAGCGGGCAACAGTGCGGATTCATTCGACGACTGGAAAGCCGCGAACTTTAACGACAACGATGATACAAACGAGCTTTATAACGGATTTGTCGATTATTACTACGATAAGACCGAGCTTTCAGACGAGCAGATCGCGCTCCGCGACGAAAAGGTTCAGACTTTCTGGAACGACGAGTATCAGAAATACACCGACGGCGGCGGAACAGATGACCTCGAAACATGGAAGGCTGCACAGCTTGCCGATACAGAAGGCGATATTTATAAGGCTTATGAGGAGGTTTACAACTCCGTTCAGCCCGAAAAGGGTTATCAGCTCGACTACGACCTCTGGGGCACCGTTTCATATAACGAATACGCGGCTTATAAAGAGGACGTTTGCGACGTAACCGAAGAAAGCCTGAACATAACCGATCAGGACATCATTGACCACTACACTAAAACTTCTATCCAGAACAGCCTCGGCGCGCTTGAGACCGAGAGCGGCGTAAAGCTGAAAATCGACTTTAACGACACCGACGGAACAGGCTCGGCTATCGACAATATATCAATCTCGGCTGAGGACGCCGACGGAAACTCGGTCGACTTTTCGATCAGCGTCGGCAAGGGCAGCGCCAACAACTTCGGAATTTCCGAGGTAAAGACCTCCATTTCGCAGATCTCCAATTCTACGCTCCTTTCCGACCTTGGAATTGAACCGAACGCCGACGGAAATTACACATTTAAGATAAACGGCAAGGAATTTTCGTTCTCGGGCGACACGACCGTAAAGGAAATGATGCGCGCGGTAAACGGTTCGGACGCTAACGTAAAAATGACATATTCGTCGCTTGACAATGCGTTCAAGATAACCGCGAGCGACTACGGCGTAAACAGCAAGATCGACATTGAGGACGGCGCAGAAGGTTTCCTTTCCGCGATAGGACTCGGCGCAGGCTCGACGTTTGAAGCGGGAACCAACCTCGAAGTTGAAATAAACGGACGCGTGCTTGAAAGCGACTCCAACTCGCTTGAGATCGACGGAACAACGTTTACTTTCTCGGGAGTTGCCGCAGGTACGGAGTTCGACGTTACTGTTGAAAAGGACAATTCTGCTATTGCAGACGTAATCAAGAGCTTTGTTGAGGACTACAACAAAATTATCGAGGAGGTTTATGACTATCTCGACGAGAAGCCCGACAAGGACTACTACTTCCTCGCGGACGCGGATAAGGAAGAACTTGACCTCTCCGAAAAGCAGGAGGAAAAGTGGGAAGAAAAAGCTAAGCAGGGTATCCTTTACCACGATTCCACGATTAGTTCGGTAATGACCAAGCTCAGAACCGCGCTCATGGGAAGCATTACGGCAGCCGACGGCTCGTCGCTCAGCCTTTCTAAAATGGGAATTACGACCGAATCCGACTATAAGGAACACGGTAAGCTGGTTCTTGACGAAGAAGCTCTTAACGCTGCTATCAATGAATACGGCGACGATATTGCGAAGCTGTTCGGCGACTCCGAAAACGGCATAATGGTGAAGTTTGATGCAGCTCTCGAATCCGCGATCGGCACAACCGGCAACAAGGGTACGCTTATCAACAAGGCGGGTCTTGAAAAGGGTACGACCGCAAAGGATAACGCCATTTACAACCAGATGAAGCGCATAACCGAAAAGATAAAGACCCTCGAAAAGCGCTATGAAACCGAACAGAACAGATTGTGGAAAAAATATTCCGCAATGGAGAAGATGCTTGGAAACCTCAACAGCCAGCAGTCCTCTTTCTCCTCGTACTTCGGAACCGGAATGTAATTGAAAGGAAAATGCCATGAACAACGCATACTCTGCATATAAAAAACAGTCGATAACTACGCTCACGCCCATGGAGGTTGTCGTAAGGCTCTATGACGAGGCGGAAAAGCAGATAAATAAGGCGATCATTTTCATCGGCGAAAAGAATTATGCCGGCGCAAATACCTCGCTCCAGAAATCGCAGGACATCGTAAACGCGCTGCGTTCCGTTCTGGATATGAGTATCCCGATCTCAAAGCAGCTTGACGCGCTCTATGACTTTTTTAACCGCCAGCTTATCGCTGCAAATGTAAAAAAAGACATTGAAATACTTAAAGAACTGCTCCCGATGCTTGCCGACCTTCGCGACGCTTTCGCGCAGGTTTCCGCAATGCCTAAGGGTCAGGTAAGCTGATAAAATCTTTATCCGCCGTGCTGAAAATGTGCGGCGGAATAATTTTAGGGAACCTCTAAAAAACATTTTCACTCAAACGAGATTTTTAGAGGCGACCTTTAGGAGGAACTTTCCAATGAACGTTCAGACAAAGGAAAAAATACTTGCGAATATCTCCGCGACTGAAGCGGCTATGCTTCGCTATGACGAAAAAACAAGCGAAATTCTCTCGACTGATATTGACGAAACGCTTGAAGAAATAATGACCGCGCGCGATGATATCCTTTCGGAAATTCATGCACTCCGCACGGAGCTTAACAAAACCGCCGCCGAGGAATGTTCGCCCGAAGAAGCGGGATATATAGCGCGGCTGCTCAAAAACGAACACGTTCCGCTGGGACTTTCGGCGGAGCTTAAAGAAATAAGAAAGGCGATAGTTAAGCTGCGTTCGGTTTTCCTCGGAGCGCAGGAGAAGGACGCGCAGGCTGCAAAGCGGGTAGATGCGCGTGTTCAGGAGCTTCGCGCGCAGCTTGAGGATCTGAACGACGATAAGCGCAGGCTTGATTTTTATAACAAGCAACAAAGCGGCGGGCGAAAAGGCGGCTCGTTTGACAGCACGCTTTAACATCGTTGAATTTTGCCGCGCCAAGTGTAAATAATAAAGAAAAAAGCAAAAGAAAGAAGATAGAATATGTATATTGATACACACATACACGCTTTTACCGAAAGCATTGCTCAGCGCGCGCTGGACAGACTTTCCGAGACGGCGAAAATTACTCCGTCGACCGACGGAACACTCGCGGGCACGGTAAAATTGCTCGATGAATCAGGCGTGGACTACGGCGTTATGCTGCCTATCGCAACCAAGCCGTCGCAGCAGCGCACTATAAACGACTGGGCAAAATCGGTCAGCGGCGGGAAAATTATCTCATTCGGAACGGTTCACCCATACGCCGAGGACGCGGTTGAAGAAACTGAACGCGTACACTCGCTCGGGCTTAAAGGGCTGAAATTCCACAACGATCATCAAGGGGTGTTTCTCTTCGACGAGAAGTGCCTGCCTATCTACAAAAAATGCGAACAGCTCAGACTGCCGATCGTATTTCATATGGGTTACGACCCGATTTCGCCATTTGTACACCGCGCAATGCCGTACGACCTGCTCTGGCTGCACGAACAAGCTC
>USOZ01000071.1 GCA_900556525.1 uncultured Oscillospiraceae bacterium
CGCGGGACGTGAAATAAACGTGCTCAACCTTTTCGCCTACACGGGCGGCGCAACGCTTGCCTGCGCAAACGCGGGCGCAAAGGTCTGCCACCTAGACGCGGTAAAGGGCATGGTCGACTGGGGCAAGGAAAACGCGCGGCTGAGCGGACTTTCCGAAAAGCCGATACGCTGGATAACCGACGACGCTATGAAGTTTCTCGGGCGCGAGATACGCCGCGGGAACCGCTACGACGGCATAATCCTCGACCCGCCGAGCTATGGGCGCGGAACGAACGGCGAAATGTGGAAGCTAGAGGACTGCATACACGAACTCATGCTGCGCTGCACGCAGGTACTTTCCGAAAAGCCGCTGTTCATTCTTCTGAACAGCTACACAACGGGACTTTCCCCGACGGTCATGGCTTATCTCCTGCACATGACGGTCGGACAGAAGTATAAAATCAGCGTGAATGCGGAGGAGATCGGACTTCCCGTAAAATCCACGGGGCTTGTTATACCCTGCGGGAACACGGCGATAGTAACCTTTGAATAATCAGGCGGAAATATGAACATTATCGAAGTAAAAAATCTCGAATTTGAATATCAGAGCTACGACGATTCGGGCAACGTAAACGGCGCGACAAAAGTGCTTAAAGGGATAAACCTCGAAATACCGAAAGGTCAGTTCGTAGCGATTCTCGGACACAACGGCTGCGGAAAATCCACGCTCGCGAAACACTTCAACGGAATCCTCACGGGCACAAAGGGCAAGGTGTATATAAACGGAATTGATACCGAGGACGAGGACAGGATATTCGACATACGGCAGACCGTCGGAATGGTTTTTCAGAACCCCGATAATCAGCTTGTCGCTACCGTTGTCGAGGAGGACGTCGCTTTCGCGCCCGAAAACCTCGGGGTGCCGCCCGCCGAAATACGCAGGCGCGTTGACGAGGCGCTTAAAACCGTAAGTATGTACGAATACCGCGAACATTCGCCGCACCAGCTTTCGGGCGGACAAAAACAGCGCGTGGCTATTGCGGGAATACTCGCCATGCAGCCGCAGTGCATAGTTCTCGACGAGCCGACCGCAATGCTCGACCCAAAGGGCAGAAGAGAGGTCATGGACACGATAAAGCTGCTCAACAGCCGCGGCGTAACGATCGTGCTTATCACTCACTACATGGAGGAAGCGGCGCAGGCTCAGCGCGTTATCGTAATGGACGACGGCGTTATCGCTATGGACGATGTTCCGCGAAAGATATTTTCGCAGGTCGAGCGAATGAAAGGCTACGCCCTCGACGTTCCGCAGGTGACCGAGCTTATGTACGAGCTTAACAGAAGCGGCGTTTCGGTCTCAACCGAAGTCCTCGACGAGAACGAAGCCGTTCCCGCGATACTTTCGCTCAGCCCGAAAAAGGGAGTCTGCCCCGCCGAAAAAGCGCCGCAGGCTGTAAAAAAAGAAAAAAAAGAAATAGTCGCGGAGGTGCGCGGCCTTGTTTACAAATACAGCGTAGGCTCGCCGTTTGAATCGACCGCTGTCGACCATGTGAGCGTAGCGATCGAAAAGGGCAGCTTCGTAGGCGTTATCGGACACACGGGAAGCGGAAAATCCACGCTTATCCAGCACCTGAACGGGCTGCTGAAGCCGACCAAGGGACAAGTTCTCATCAACGGCAGGGATATATGGGAAAAGGGCGCGGATCTGCGCAGCGTGCGGTTCATGGCGGGGCTTGTATTCCAGTATTCCGAGCATCAGCTTTTTGAAGAAACGGTTTTCAAGGACATTGCCTACGGTCCGAAAAATATGGGGCTTTCCGACGAGGAAATAAAAGAGCGCGTCCTCTCGGCGGCAAGAAGCATGGGACTTTCGGACGAGCTTCTCGAACGTTCGCCGTTCGACCTTTCGGGCGGACAAAAGCGCCGTGCGGCGCTTGCGGGCGTGATTGCGATGCAGCCGGAGATTCTCATTCTCGACGAGCCTGCGGCGGGACTTGACCCGAAAGGCCGCGATAAAGTTCTCGAAGAAATACACGAATATCACGAAAAATCGGGTACGACGATACTGCTCGTGTCGCACTCGATGGAAGACATCGTAAAATATGCCGACAAAGTGCTGGTGATGAACCACGGGCGGCTGTTCTGCTATGAGGACACCGACGAGGTTTTCCGCCGCGCGAGAGAAATACGGCAGGTCGGACTGGACATTCCGCAGATAACGAAACTTGACCACCTGCTTGAGCAGGAAAACGTGCTTCTCGGCGAGGATATTTACACCGTCGAACGCGCAAAGGAACGGTTAATGAAGCTGCTTTGACCGTCTGAACAAAAGAAGGAAAGAAAATGCTTAAAGATATTACAATAGGACAATTTTTCCCCGGCGACTCCGTGATACACCGCATGGACAGCCGTTTTAAGATAATTCTCGAAATAGTATATGTTGTAATGCTGTTTGTGGCGTCGAATTTTTACGGACTTGCGATAGCGGGAGTTTTTATGCTCTGCGCGTTTATGGTTTCGGGAATAAAGCTGAAAATGATGCTCAAAAGCCTTAAACCGATCCTCCCGATAGTTATTTTCACCGCCGTTTTGAACATTTTGTTCATCAAAGGCGACGGAGAACCGCTCGTGCAGTTCTGGGTAATTTCGATATATGGCGAGGGACTTTCGACCTCGGCATTCATGATAGTCCGCATAATTTTTCTTATTGTGGGAATGTCGCTGCTGACCTATACGACTTCGCCGATAGTCCTCACCGACGCGATAGAAAGCCTGCTTTCGCCGCTTAAAAAGCTGCATTTCCCCGTGCATGAGCTTGCCATGATGATGACGATAGCTCTTCGGTTTATCCCAACGCTTATCGAAGAGACCGACAAGATAATGATGGCGCAGAAAGCGCGCGGAGCAAACCTCGACAGCGGTGGGATAATAAAGCGCGCGAAAGCGCTTGTCCCTATCCTTATCCCGCTGTTCATCAGCGCGTTCAAGCGCGCAAACGAGCTTGCGACCGCAATGGAATGTCGCTGCTACCGCGGAGGCGAGGGACGCACAAGGCTGCGTAAGCTAAAAGCGACAAGGCTCGATTTCTATATGACGGGACTTACCCTCTGCACCTTCGGCTTTGTAATCATCAACAACATCGTTTTCGGATAATTTAAGGAAGTGGAAAATGCGTAATCTAAAGGTCTGTATCGCCTATAACGGCGCGGCATATCACGGATTTCAGCGGCAGAGCAATGCCGTAACGATACAGCAGGTGCTCGAGGACGGGCTGCGTAAGCTGCTGAAAACCCCGACAGCGATAAACGGCTGTTCGAGAACCGACACAGGCGTTCACGCGAAGCAGTTCTTTTTCAGCTTCCGCACAAATTCGTCAATTCCCTGCGACGGCTTTGTGAAAGGCATGAACGCGCTGCTCCCCGACGATATTGCGGTGCTTTCCTGCGAGGACGCGGACGAGGATTTTCACGCGCGTTTCAGCGCCAAGGGAAAAGAGTATATCTACCGCGTTAAAAACACCCCGCAGCGCGACGTGTTTACGGATAGGCTCGCGCTTTGGTATCACGGCGTGCTTGACGAGCAAGTCATGGACAAGGCGGCGAAGCTCTTTATCGGCGAACACGATTTCGCAGCGTTCTGTAAAGCCGAAGCAAAGGAGCATCTTAAATCCACGGTGCGCGAAGTATATGATTTCAGCGTCCGCCGCGAAAACGACGAGGTAATATTCACCGTCAGCGGCAGCGGCTTTCTTCACAATATGGTGCGCATAATGGTCGGAACGCTGATATACGTCAGCGAGGGAAAACGCACCGAAAGCGACATACTGCGTTCGCTTGAAACGGGCGTGCGCGAAACTGCGGGAAAGACGATTGACCCGCGCGGACTTTATCTGAACAGGGTGTTCTATTAAAAACAGCGAAAGGAGGAGCAGCCTTGAAAATTCCGGAAGAAATAAAGCGGCAGCAGCCCGCCGAACATAAAAAAAGCACCACGGCAAAGAGCGTGAACCTTACCGAATACCGCAAAAAGAAAAAGCAGACGAAGCACGTCGTCCGCCTTTTAATAGCGGGAATCATAATCGCCGCTTTTGCGTATGTCTGGGTGAACGCGGACACGATATTCGAGCCTCTGCGCGGTATCGCGTCGAAAATTGAAACAAAGACCTCGACGGAAGTGGGCTTTCCAATCTCTCTCCCGGGAAGCGCGGGCTATTCGTTCCGCCGTTTTGGGAACAATTTTTCGCTGCTGACCGACACATATCTTTACACTTATGAGACCAGCGGCGCGCAGATATACGCCCTGCGGCACGGATACAGCAATCCCGTTCAGGTCACGGGAAACCGCCGCATACTCCTCTACGATAAAGCTGCGTATTCATTCGGACTTTACAATAAAACGAGCCTCATTTACGAAAAAACACTTGAAGATAAAATTCTTTACGGCGTTCTCGGCGAAAACGACATGGTCGGGATAGTTACCGGCTCGTCGCGTTATTCAAACATTCTCTATGTTTACGACAGCGGCGGAAACTGGAAATACACGCGCAAATTCGCGGACGAAAACATCATCTGCGCGGCTTTCCCCGGAAACAGCGACAGCATAATCGTCGCAACGATAAGCGTTGACAGCGGCGAGATCGTCACGAATTTCTACAAATTCTCGCTGAAAAGCTCGGAGGACTGGGAATGGAAATATTCTTTCCGCGGAAACAGCCTTCCCTGCGGACTTTACGCGGATTCCGACAAGGTTATCTCGGTATGCGACAACCGCGTACTTGCGCTGAACGCTTCGGACGGCGGATTCATCGGCGAGTACCTCTATAACGGCACTCTGCGCGATTTTACGATTAGCGAAAACTACACCGCCATATACTATAATGATATGTCCTCGAACCGCAATATGCTCGTCTCGCTCGACGGCGCGGCGCAGTCGGTTTCTGCGGTGCAGTTAAGTTCAAACGCGCAGCAGCTCCTGCTCGACGGCGACACGCTGTATGTGCTTGACGGAACGAGCATGAAGCTCTTCGATATACAGACTCTCGGAATATCCGATACCGTTCAGATGAAGTCGGATTATTCATCATTTGTAAAAATAGACAGCGAACTTTTCCTGCTCGGATATGACGTTGTGGACTGCGAAAGGATAAACTAAATGGGCACAAATTTTTTCTGGTTTTATGATATACTGCTTGCGGCAATAATAATCGGCGTGACGTTCAAGAGCTTTAAAAAAGGCGCTGTCGCGGTCATAATAAGTACGGTTTCGATAATCGCCGCATTTATTCTGGCATTTTTCGGAAGCGGCACGATCTCCGACGCGATATACGAAAAATATATCGCTCAGCCGCTCACGGATTATATTGACAGCTCGGTAAGCGAGGTTCTCGGGGATAATACAAACACCGAGCTTAGCAAGATCGACATGGGAAAAGCGGTCGTCGGCGGAAAATTCCTAAGCACGATCGAACCCGAATTCGACAGCACGGGAAAAGCCGTTCTCGACCTTTCGGATATTGACCTTACCGAAACGGGAATGTCCGAAGCGGACCTTACGATATTCGGGATAGGCGATGATTTCGACTATTCTCTGGTGAAGATAGGTTCGGTCGAAGTAACGCGCTCGGAGCTTAACCGCCGCAGCCTTAACGATATAGTTCTCGCACATATCCTTGCGGCAAACGTCCGCTCGGGAAGCCTTTACGGAACTCTCGAAGAGATCGGTGCAAAGATAACCGAAGCGATACCGCTCGTTTTCGGGAATTACGCGAACGAAGTTTCCACAGGCGACAGCGATATTATCTACGGGCTTATCCTAAGCATAACCGACATAAGCTGCGGCAATCACGGAACTGCCGTCCTGACAAATATTGTTGACCCGATAGTACGGGTTCCGGTACGCATAATAATTTTTATACTGATCTTTATACTCGTGACGGTCATAATGAATATTATCGCGAACGCTTCAAAGATCATCAACCGCATACCCGTGGTTGCGTCGGTAAATGAAGCGCTCGGCGGACTTCTCGGGCTGATAAAGGCTGTCCTTATCGTGCTTCTGGTTTGTATCGGGATACAGTTCCTCGTTTCGCTTACCGATAACGAGCTTGTCTTTCTGAATACCTACACGATAGACAGAACGTTCCTGTTCAAGTATATTTACCATTTTGATTTCATAGATTTCTTCAATTTATATATATAAAAGAAAGGCGACAAAATTATGAGTATGATGATGTGTTCAAGGTGCCATAAGCGCCCTGCGGTCGTGTTTATGACCGGGCTTAACGGCTCCGAAAAATTTGAAAAGGGCTATTGCCTTGCCTGTGCAAAGGAACTCGGTATCCCGCAGGTAAACAACTACTTAAAACAAATGGGTATCTCCGACGAGGATATTGAAAACGGCTTCAATATGCTGTTCGGCGGTCCGAACGACGAGGACGAAAATCCCGACGATACCGATATTCCCGACGACGAGGACTTTGACGACGATGATGCCGTTGACGCTTTTAAGCAGGGCGGCGCGGGCATAATCCCGCCGTTTATGGAGAAATTTTTCTCGCCGAACGGCGAAACAGCCTCTGAGGAAACGCGCGGCAGCGAAAATGAAAATAAAGAAAAAAAGAAAAAGGAAAATAAGAAGCGGAAATTTCTCGACACGTTCTGCACAAACCTCACGGCGCGCGCAAAGGACGGGAAAATGGATCGCATTATCGGCAGAGAAAAGGAAATCGAGCGCGTTATACAAATTCTCTCCCGCCGCACCAAAAATAACCCCTGCCTTATCGGCGAACCCGGCGTCGGAAAGACCGCCATTGCCGAGGGAATCGCGCAGAAAATCGTTTCGGGAGACGTTCCGTTCAGGCTTCAGGGAAAGGAACTTTACCTTCTCGACCTCACCGCGCTCGTTGCGGGAACTCAGTTCCGCGGGCAGTTTGAAAGCCGCGTAAAATCACTTATCGAGGAAATAAAAAACGCGGGAAATATCATTCTGTTCATCGACGAGGTGCATAATCTCGTAGGTACAGGCGACAGCGAGGGAACCATGAACGCCGCGAATATGTTTAAGCCCGCGCTTTCCCGTGGGGAATTGCAGGTAATCGGCGCGACGACGTTCAACGAATACCGCAAATATATCGAAAAGGACAGCGCCCTTGAGCGCCGCTTCCAGCCCGTGACCGTGGCGGAGCCCACCATTGAGGAGGCCGCCCAAATCATGCAGGGCATTTCCAAAACCTATGCCCAGTTCCACGGGGTCAGCATCTGCGCGGGATAAAGGGCTACTATGAACAGCACCACAAGATAAAAATTCCCGACAGCCTGCTGCGCCCGTGCGTAACGCTCTCCGAGCGCTATATCACCGACCGCTTCCTTCCCGATAAGGCTATCGACCTGCTCGACGAGGCTTCCGCCTGCGCAAGCATACGCAGCAAGGAGCTTACCGAACTCGAACAGCTCACAAAGTCCGAAAAAGAGCTTGAGTGCCGCGAAACTGCGCTTATGGACGAATCGGAAGTGGACTACGAAAAGGTTGCCGAGGTAAAGACCGAGCGCGCCAAGAACAGTGAAAAAATAAAGGCACTTCTTCCGCTTACCGAAAAGGTCGAGCTTACCTCAGCCGACCTCTCGACGGTCATCGAAATGTGGACGGGTATTCCCGCGAAAAAGATAATGGAAACCGAGTTCAAGAAGATCGCTAACCTCGAAAATGTTCTGAAAGAAAAAATAATCGGGCAGGACGAGGCGTGCGAAACCGTTGCTGCGGCAATAAAGCGCACCCGTGTTCAGCTTTCGACAAAGCGCCGCCCCGCTTCGTTTATTTTTGTCGGACCTACCGGCGTGGGTAAGACACAGCTTGTAAAAGTTCTCGCGGAAGAACTTTTCAGCGGGGTCGAACCGCTTATCCGTCTTGATATGTCGGAATATATGGAAAAGCACAGCGTTTCAAAAATTATTGGTTCACCTCCCGGATATGTCGGCTTCGACGACGCGGGACAGCTCACCGAAAAA
>USOZ01000072.1 GCA_900556525.1 uncultured Oscillospiraceae bacterium
TTTATCCTTTAAAACAACCCGAATGGCGGCAACGCCATTTTTTCTGAGCGTGACAATTTTCGGCGCACGTCACGGGCAGCTTTGAAAAAAGATAAAAAGCTTTAAACCCAACCCGACGCAGCGCAAGCTGCGTGGAAAGACATTCGTACCTCACGCCTGTAGTATCATTGAATGATAATAAAATAAATCTCAAGTGAAAATTTCGTGAAATGTATTGACAATATACGAGCGGTGAGTGTATAATTAAGCTAGCTTCAGATTAAAAAGAGCACGAACGATATACTTTTAAAGTATATTTTTCGTGCTCTTTTTTGCGTGCACAGTAAAAAAAGCAGCCGTCTTTTCGGAATAGTATACCTTTTCTTATGCGGTTTTCCGAAAAGACAGCTATGATGTTTTGGGGTCAAGGGGAATCCCATTGCGCCAACTATTGATGAAAAGCATGGCTTTTTGTCAATAGTGACATAGCGTATGAAACAATTGACACATTGTGAATAGAAAGGAGTTGTGTTCAATGACTGTAAGTATCACTTCCAACCACAACAGGGATCTCGGCAGCGGGCAGACCGGTAATCTTGCCCATAACCGTCGCGTGTTTATTCCCGGAAATGTTGACAGAAATCTCGTCTGCTGTAACGTTGTGTTTGTTGACAGAAAACTGGGCGAAGTGTATCTCGAATGTTTCGGAGAAGCGATAATCGCCAAAAACAGCAAACAAAAACGGATGGACAGAATTAAAACCACGCCGCAGAATTACTTCAAAAAAATGTTCGGGACAGAGCCCGACAGCTGCAGTGCGCAGAAAATTCTGACATCAAACGCGCGAGGCGGAAACGAGGTAAAGTCGTACAACGAGGAAATTTTTCAAGTCGGCGATTGCAATGAATTTGGCCATTTTACGCGTGATGACGACGGAAACTTCATCGACAAAAACGGAAACCCTGTAAAATGGAATAAGTTCAAAAACAAATATTATGATGTGAACGGAAAAGAAGTCACGGACGGGAGCAATCTAAAGCCAAATCCCAAAGCGGAAATCGCGAAAGAAATCCTCGGGATTTTCTACTGCGGCGGTCATATTAAAATAGGGAATGAAGAAGTTGAAATCCTGCCTTTTGAGGAACGTAATCCGAATTTCAAGGTCGTGTGCGCCGTCGAACACAATGACGAATGGCACGGAACCCCGCACCTGCACATTGACTATGTACCTGTTGGAACGGGCTACGTCAAGGGTCCCGAAAAGCAGCTCGGATTCGAGCGCGCACTCGCAAACATGGGCTTCGGAAACAGAAAAAGCGCATATATTGAATGGCGCGAAAAGGAGCGGCAGATTCTTAAAAATATTTGCAATTCCTACGGTTTTGAAACAAAAACAAAAGAGGAAGAATGTGCTAATAATCGCGGTGTAACATATACAACTGACGTATATAGAGATGCAGTCCGCGAGGGTCGCGCCGACGCACGCATTATTAAAGGAATCGCCGAGGACGACGCAGCCAAAATCAGAGAAACAGCGGAAATTGAAGCTGAAAATGTGAAAGAAGCAGCTAAAAAAGAAGCTTGTGAAATCAAACAATTAGCAAGTGAGGACGCGAATCGCATTACTGAAAACGCCTATTGCGAAGAACGCAGAGCCCGCGCAGAAAACGAACGGCTTGCCGAGGAAAATTTCGAGCTTATGCAGGAAAGCAGACACCAACGCGAACAGATTGATTTGCTATGCGCCGCCACAATAAATTTACCGACGAAGAAATTCAATCCATTCGGTAAGTCTGAGAAATACATAATGGATTCGCATGAATACGCCAAATTATGCGAGTGCGTCAGGGATATAAAGCGCTGGAAAGATAACACGCTTACATCTGACGAAGCGCTCAGAACTGCAGAAAATGAACGTAAAATCTGGGAACAGAAAAACGAAAATCAGGATCAGATTATTCGTGAACAAGCGGAAATCATTGCTATGCAGATGATTCAAAAACGCATTGATGAGCTTGAGGATGAGAAGAATAAATACAGGCATTTATGCAAAAACGCCAAAACAGCACTTAAAAAAGCAGCCATAAAATACGCCGAAGATATGTCCTCGTCTTTTGCAAAGCAGGACGCAGAATCGAAGAGGGCAAGGTACGAAACAGCTTGTGCAAAGTTTGGATTTGACGAGTTTAAAGATGATGAGATGCAGTTTTGAACAGCCAAATAAAAATACATATTGCGTTTGGCATAATATACAAAAACGCTATACAAATTTTGTTTGAACTACATATTGAAAAATATATATCAATATGGTATACTCTCCCCGCTAAACATAATAAGGAAGATTTGGAAATTAAAATGAAAAGGAGACAAAAATGGGAAACAAATTAAATGACAAGTACCCTCAACAGCTTATCGACGCTGTGGCTGAGCTGCTGCTTCCGGAAATACAGAAGTTCTATGAGAGCGATGAGGGAAGGCAGCTTTTAGAGGAGTGGGTTAAAGGCAAAAAGACGGGCGGAGATGGGAAGTAGAGGCTTTGCTGTTGATTTGTGTTTTTGCTTTAGCTGTAAATGAATCAGGACGTTAAGCGAGTGTTAACGTCCTGCGGATTTTTATTTGTGGTATTTTGTAGGGCATGCACAAAATCTGTGAAGGGCATTCTTGGTTTTAGGCTCGCTGCAACTCATCTATTTTCATAGTGTTGCCTCCGTCAAATTCAAGAACAAAGTTCCTTTGCGACTGAATTGTTCTGAAACCTTGAATAGTAAGCGTGTGCCCGGTCTCTTTAACTGTAAGTACGGCATCGTAACAGTTTGTAGGATAATACACTGTAAAATCGTCCGGAGATAATCCTATGAATTTTATCATGTTTGAACCGGAGTTGTCAAAGATAGCATCATTGCCGTAATTTTTGCCGTAAATATATGTGTCATCTCCGCCTCCGCCGTTGAGAGAATCGTCTCCCGTACCGCCATCGAGATAATCGTTTCCTGCGTTTCCAATGAGTGCATCGTTGCCGTCGCCGCCGTAAATAAAGTCAGCAGTATTAAATCCATTATAATGATCATCTCCTGCCGTGCCTATATATGAATTTGATAAATTCTCAAAAGTATCATATTTATCATAATATATCAAGCTTTCTTTAAGAGCCAATATATTTTTGCGTGAAATATCAGTGTTATTGATTTCGTCGTAGATTTTGAGATAATCACAAAGATCGTATGTAAGGCATTCCATCGACGCGTCTTCTTCTGATATTTTTGATTTGATAAAATCGTATAAAACTGATAGATCTAACTGCTTTATGCCGTCTTCGCCCTTGTATTCAAGCGCACCGCTGAGATAACCGCCGAGTGAGGAATTGAGATTGAGTATAGAGTAATACTTTTCTTCAATATCAAGCATAATATTTTTTAAAATGACGGCTGCGTTTATATTGGGATTTGCTCCGTCGACACCTAAAAATTTTCGTCCCATAAATTCTTCTACAACGTGAAGATCGCGGGCATCGATATTTCCTCCTCTAGAATTTGAAGAGATGTCTTCGGAATTTGTTATGGCATAAAGTATTCTTTTGTTCAATATGCGTTTTTCTGCATAATTATCAGATTCGTTAAATTTATTCCATAATTTGGCAAGTTCGCCTGTTTTGTCGTTTTGAAGTGCTTCTTGAATATTAGGTACATTTCCGACTGTAATATCATCATTTCTTGTGGTATTTGCTAAATCGACAGGAAACCAGAATTCAACTATTTGGGTTGTTTTGGCATCATTGAAAGTAACGCTGGCACTTTCCGCCATTCTTGTCCTTGTTTCTGGATCTGTTAATTCTAATATTATGCATGAAAGACTGATTGATTTAATGCCAACTTCACTTAAGGATTTGAGTTCCGTTTTTTCCGATTTCCCGTTGTGATTTTTATCAAACCATACAGACAACTTTGAAAAAATATAATCACTGCTATCAATTATATTATCATTGTTTGTATCAAATTCAGCAAGTGCCTCAAATCCGGAGCTTGCCGGTGATCCATTTTTCAAAATAAATCTATCTCCGAATAATTCACTCCCGTTATCTATTTTTCCGTTGCCGTTCAGGTCAAGTGAGAGAAAAGCGTCCTCCGTTCCTATCCATGCTGTTTTTTCGGCAAATCCATTGTTATCCAGGTCAAAGTTAACACCATCACTTAATGAAAAAAGATTTATGCCCTCGCTGCCGAAATCTATAATAAGCGGATCAGAGGGCGGAGTTGCGTTTTCGGCGTCCGTATAATCTTCTGACTTGTTGTGAAGAGATTCAAGAATTTTGTTCAGAAAATCCTTAAGTCGAGTGTATGTAACCGTTGAAGTGTCATCATTGTCAGGCGAAAAAATAAACATATATGGTCGCAGCTTATTATATGCTCTTACTAGCCTATCCGAATCTCCTGTTATAAGCGAATTATTTACCTCGTTGAGAAAATCCGTTCCGATATCAAGAATCATAGATGAGTGTGAGGTCTTGTTTTTGTTAGATGAATGGATAGACATAACTGTTGTAACACATATAACGGTCGAGACAACTGCGGCTGTGGATATAATAACGGTTCCGTTGGAAACGATGTTTCCGTCTTTATCAAGCGACGTTCCCGTAGATGGATTAAATGCGGAAGAACTATCCGGCATATAGCCGTTAATATGATCCCATATAGCACGGCGCGCTTCATTAGTGCGCGGCAATGGCTTAAGAGCAACCAAGGGATTTTCTTCAGCGTCGTATTCATTATCATTCCTGTCACTTATTTTTAAATCATCATCGCCGCTGTCATTGTCATTATCAGTGTCGTTGTCTGTACTCGGATCAGGAACTACTACAGGCATATCCGTTTCATTTTCAGGGGATTCATCGCTGTTTTCGCCATCGTTTTTATTATCATCTTCTTCGTCTTTTTTGTCATCTTCCTCCTGTTCGTCATTTTGGGTTGGCTCGTATGTGCTCGGATCAGAATCCGGCTTTAAATCTTCGTCTGTTTTTGGATTTGAATCGCTTTCAGGTTCCTCTTCTGCGTTATCATCATTTTGCTTGTTTTCATCTTCTATTTTTTCAAACCTGTAAAAAATTAAGCCATCATTGCATACATCGTAAATAATTTTATATTTAGCATTATTTTTTGGTGCAATTACATCTTGAATAATCCCACTGTAAATATATGATGTTGTCCCTCCACTCAAATAATTGTCTGTCGATTCAATATCAATGCGTAATTCTGAATTAAGATAATTAGCAAGCTGTTGCTGAGCCTTTATCCTTTTTGTTCCCGAAAAATAGGAATATGGCTTTACTTCCCATAGATATGTCACTTCATTACTATCAATATCAACTGTTTCAAAACTTAGATCAACACTACCTGTTTTGCTTGGTTTTCCGGTAACTGGGTTTGTTACATAATCTTTATAGTGGATTTTTAGTTCTATGTCTATGCTTCCAAAATTGTATGTTCCTTTTAAATGTTCTTGAACTTTATTATGAAAAAAATTCCAAGGACATCCATCTATGCGCGCCTGAGTCCAATCGCCGGCTTTGTTTATGGTTGACAAAGAGTCTTGTTCACCTTCATAAGCCGCTTCGCTTATACTTGTATTCTCTGCAAATGATTTAGGTGCCGATACTACAAATACAGGTAAAATTATTGATATCACTAAAATGTGACATACGAGCTTTGTAAATATTTTTTTCATTTTGTTTCATCCTTTTTATTATTTATATTTCAAGTTGATATAGCTTTAAAATTTCTGTGTTTAACGCCCTACGCTTTTCAAGTTCTGCTAAAGCTTTTCGGTGTATTTCAGGGTCGTTAAAGTACATATTTTTAATTTTAACCATTTGGCGGATTTCGTCTGAAGCACCTGTCCTGCCGCTAATGGTATCGTTAAATTGTCTTTGCAGCTCCTGATTGTCTGTTTTAATATAAAGCATTCCTTCATCATATTCCATACAGAATTCAAAATCAAACTTAGAATTAAATATACCAGTACTTATACGTCCTGAATAAATTTTAAAGAAATCAATGCATTTGTCAAGCGTATTAACGTTATCTAATATGGGCAAAGCATATTTTTGAGTCATATCAAGAGAGAATTTAAGTTCTCGTATCATATCTTCATGATTTTCCTTAAAATATTGAAAAGGATGAAGCTGTTCCACTATTCTCATTTCAACATTAGGGCGATGAGACCTTATATAATAGTCATCGACAGGTTTCATCCAATTTATGTTCTCGGCAGGTGCGACATCAAGATTTATTTTTCTTCGGTACACGGTAGCCGCTCCGATAAGAATGTCAAAAGCCTTTTTTCTTAAATCCATTTGCTCACTGTTTCTGATAGCTATAATATGTATTATCTCTCCACCCGGTACAACTCTGACCAAATAAGGGTATTTACCCTTAATTCTCTTAAACCCCAACGGCTCCAAAGCTTCTTCAAACACCTTAATAAATGCGGCGTTAAGCGACATTGTTTTCACACCGACTTTTTTAAAGTAAAGTGAAACGACAGCTTTGTTATCCTCCGAAATTGAAGAAAGCTCATCATAATCCGCAATAATTAAATCGGGACTTATCCCGAGAAAATCAGATACCTTAATTAAACCGTCTTCTGCGAAAGCGAAGTCGCTGTCGCGGACTTTGCAGAACTTTTCCCACATATTTTCGTCTGACATAATAGATGTCCAAAGTTCGCGGTTACCCTTGGCTTCTTCGCGGCTTTCAAATCCATAATCTCCGCCGCAGCCGATAATGACCCTGTCGGCGCGTCCTTCCTGTCCGATGTACATATCGAGAACCGCAAAATCGCTGTCAAGAACGGTATTGCTGATGCAGTATGTCTTGAGATTTGCAGCTATTTTCTGCGCGTCGGAATTTACCTTTTCGTTGTCCGAAATGTAATCCTCAGAGCATAGCGTTACCCATTGATTGCTTGGCGAAAATGCGGCGGCGTATGAAAGTTCCGCCTCATCAGAATTCGTTTTTACATAGCCGAGTTTTTTCATGGCGGCGGTGAAATTCTTTAAGAAATCGTTTTGCGTCTGGCTGGCGCTCTTTCTGATTTGCAAGTTTGAGAAAAATCTGCCCATATATCCTCCGTTTTATTTATGTAATACATATATTATACAATGAATATCATTAGATGTCAATACCTAAATAGCTATTTGGTTGATATTGTATTTGAAAGAAACAAAATGCTCGTCCGCCGAATGATTCTGCTGACGAGCGTTTTGATATGAATTGCAAATTTTAAATGGAGATTTTTAGTTCAAAACGAACAATCATTCCAAACGTCCCCGCAACAAAGACGAGTTCGTGTATGTTGTGGGACGGGTCACCACAAGCATAGCTCACAATTGGCTTAACAAAGCCGATTGTGAGCTTTTATTTTTTCCAAAAAATCGGCTTGTCCGCTGTTTGTCCGCTATTCTGAAAATTCTTCTGATACACGACTTACGCTTCCAGTTTCCTCTTGTCAAGAAATCCGAATGCGCCGTCCATAGCTTCTGCTACTCTCGCCTGTGCATTCCGGAACTGATGAGAGTAAATATTCAAGGTCTTACTCCCAATGAGAAAAATGAACTTTCTCATGGAACAAGGCTGAGGATTTCCAATATTGATTTTACGTTTGAAATAGCGTGACGGAGAATGAGGTATGGAACAAATCACAGACGTTGTTATTTTTTATGGAGGCATAGCGCTTGCGGGAGGTTCTGCTCTGGCGGCGTTAATTTTAGTGTTTATATTCAAAAATAAAAAAAGAATTCTCAGAGCTGAGCTTGATAAAGAGTATGGAAAATGCGGCGAGAGTAATACTAATCACCAATAAAACTATAGAAAAAAAATCTTCGCATAACCCCTATATGCAAGATTATGCTCGATTTTTTGTATAGTTTTTAATTGGTGCTAAGGAAGCGCTGAATAAATCGCGGCACGCATCTTGCTTGCATATTTTCCGCCTGATT
>USOZ01000073.1 GCA_900556525.1 uncultured Oscillospiraceae bacterium
GTTCGGGCGGCGCCGCAGTCCTTTTCCCTTCCGCCGCGCCCGTTTTTATGCCTTTCTGACAAATACGAGGCACGCATTTTCACAAATTTTACAAAAAGGCGTGACAAAAAGCGAAAAGTGTGCTATAATGAAATTGATATGGGCACGGGCGCACTGCGCGCCGTCCGACAATTTTTGTGAAAGGGTGAGCTGATGAATTACGAAAAATCCTGCGGCGCTATCGTTTACAGGAAATTTCACGGCAATACCGAAATATTGCTCATCAGGCACATCAAATCCGGATACTGGTCATTCCCCAAGGGTCACGTTGAGGGCAACGAAACCGAAGCGGAAACGGCTATCCGTGAAATCAAGGAGGAAACCAACATTGATGTGCTTATCGACACGCGGTTTTGTTCGTTTTTCATTTTTATATTCCCCAATATAAAAGGTATGCTCTGTATTTATGATAACACTATAAACAACATAAGTCAAGCGTTTCGACACATTTTGTTCATATTTAGACAAAATGTGTACATTTAATTTGTTGATTATCACAAAAGCTCCTTGTCCGCATAAGTTCCGCGGAACAAGGAGCTTTGTTATACGCGAACAAACCTCACGCATCCTCCCAGTTATGGTACACGTTCTGCACGTCGTCGTTATCATCAAGCGCGTCGAGAAGCAGTCCCATTTTCTTGATATGCTCCTCGTCTGTGAGCGCGGTGTAGGTCGAGGGAACCTGTGCTGCCTCGGCAGAAAGAACGGTATAGCCCATGCCTGTGAGCGCGTTTGCAACGTCTGTAACTGCCGCAGGGTCGGTTGTTATCTCAACGCAGCCGTCCTCGAATGCGAAATCGTCGCCGCCTGCTTCAAGAATGTCCTCCATAGCTTTGTCTTCGTCAATAGTTTCGTCCTCGTTATCGAGAACAACAACGCCCTTGGTGCTGAACATAAACGAAACGCAGCCCGAAGTTCCGAGGTTACCGCCGAATTTGTCGAAATAGTGACGGATCTCGCCCGCAGTTCTGTTGCGGTTATCAGTAAGGCATTCTACGATTACAGCAACGCCGTTCGGACCGTAGCCCTCATAAACGCAGGTTTCGTAGTTGTTCTTTTCGCCGTCGCCGCTTGCCTTTTTAATAAGGCGGTCGATATTATCGTTGGGGATATTGTTGGATTTAGCTTTCTGGATAAGCTGTGCGAGCTTGGAGTTGGAGTTCGGGTCGCCGCCGCCCTCTTTTACAGCTACAATGATCTCGCGGCTTATTTTTGTGAAAATTTTCGCTCTTGCACCGTCTTTTTCGCCCTTTTTGCGCTTAATGGTGCTCCATTTTGAATGTCCTGACATAAAATTGCTCCTTTTTAGTTAACTGTTGTATAATACTTTACCCGGTCATAATTTTTCCAGTAAAGATAATATCCGCCCATAAAATGTTGAATATCGTCAATTCGTATTCGGAAAAGACTCTCGCGAATGGCAAAACTGTTCAGAACCGTCTGCGGATCCGAAAAATACATCGCGGATTCTGGGAACATTAAGTAATTAAGTCCGTAGAAAATTCGCTGTTCGAAAGCTTTAAAAAGCATATCCTCGTCAAATTCGTCCAGCATTTCACAGCTCTTTCCGCTTTGGATAAGCCTATCGTAAAGCTCAAACGCCGCGCCAAGAGTTTCCCCGCGCGTTGGCGAACCGGTAGCGCTTTTATACGCTTTTTTGGTAAAGCCATGAACGTTGAGCAGACCGAAATTGAAATATTTCTTTTTCGGGGAATACTTCGTAAGTTCGTTAAAACCATACGAAATCCAATGGCTGTTTTCTTTCTCATAATGTGCGCCGATAAAGTAATCCGCTGCTTTTTCAGCAGCGTGAAGAAACTTTTTCGTACCGAGAACGCTATATGCCCTGCAAAGTCCGTACATTGCCTCACCGTCGTAGAAAATTACAATGTAATCCTTATAAACAGTGTAATCCGATTTTTTCAGAGCGTGAGTAAACGCGCCGCTGTCTTTCTGCATGAAAATAATACCGTTTGCAAGCGCCTTTATAACGTCATTGTACTTATCTGTGTTGAATATATCTGCATATGCCGTATATGCAAGCAGTGATATTCCATTCCCTCCGACGTTGAGTGAGCGTGAATTTACAAGAAATGCAGTATTTTTATCCTTATATTGTATGTATCCGTCGAGATAGTCAAGCGCACGGTCTATCGCAGGCACAAGCTCGTCATTTTTTGTCATATCATACTGAAGAATAAGATTCCATACCGTTCCAGCGTGCCTTATTATATTATAATCTTCCATCTTCTCATTGTCAATAGGGTAATAGCCATAAATAAATTTCCCGCTATTATCGCAGAGGGAAGCGAGATATGATGACGACATTTCAGCAAGTTGTTCAAGCCCCGCCTTGTCGGTCGGAAAATCGCGGCGCGCGATTGAATTGCGGCTTCCGTTCAGAAGCTTATACGCCGTTCCGTCCGAAAAATAACTCTGCGAGTCGAAAACAATAAAGCTTTCGGGTATTTCAGAAAGCTGTTTTTTCTTGTTGCGTTTAAAATACGCGTTTATTTTTTCAAGGTTGAGTTCTGCCGTCTCGTAATCGAGCATACCCTCTGCGTTTATATGTCCCTCTGGAATTGATTGCCCAAACGTTTCAATGAAGCTTATTCCACGGCGGAGTCCGCCCTTTGTTTGCTTTCCGACAAGCTCCTTAAACTCGCCGCGGTCAACGCTCTGAATGTTCGTAACGACCTCAAGTTTGAACCATTCGGGAGTTACGCCGGTATTTTTCGCCTTTTCAAAAGCCTTGTTCAGTGCAGACGAAAGTCTTTTTGTGGATGCCCAAACGGTAAACGCTCGATTTTTTCCGTCCGAAACCGAAATATATACTGTTGCGCGTCCCAGCTTTTTAACAGCCTCGACAGTATCCCCGTCGTCAAGCAGCAGCTCGCTGACTTGCGCCATGCGTTCGTCGTATTTTTCTTCGAGCGTCTGAACTGCGGAGGCGGGTACAACAAAGCAGGTTATACAAATTACCGTTGCCATGAAAAATGAGATTATTCTTTTTGCCATTGGTAAATATCCTTTCACTGATTATTCTCCTGAAACCCCTTTCCGAGTATCTCGTTCGCGGTCGCGGTGATGATAAAGGCATTCGGGTCTATCTCGTGGACCAGCCGCTTCAGCTTCACATATTCGTTCTTATGAACTGCGCAGCAGATAACGTTTTTATCCTCGCCCGAATAAACGCCCTTTCCCTCGAGAAATGTAGCGCCTCGGGGAGTTTTGTTTAGTATCGCCTGACCGATCTCCTCGGATTTTTCCGAGAAAATGAGTATCGCCTTGCCCTCTTTTCCGCCGTAAAGGAGCCTGTCCATAACGCGCGAGCTTACGAAAATTGCGATAATGGCATAAAGACCGGATTCGAGGTTTCCGAACGCAAGGATAGATATAATAACGACCGTTGCGTCGGTTATCATCATGATAAAGCCGAGGCTAAGGTACGGTTTCGCCTTTTGTATCAGCTTGTTGATAATGTCGGTTCCGCCCGTCGTTCCGTCGCGCAGGTACACAAGCCCCAGCCCCGCGCCGATAAACACGCCGCCGAAAACCGCCGCGATTATCCTATCGCCCTCATATTTCGGGAAAAACTGGCTGAAAAAGTCGGTCGCCGCCGTTGTTATCAATACCGCGATAAGCGTCCGCAGCATCATGGGCTTTCCGAGTTTCATGAACCCCGCAATAACCAGCGGAACGTTCATTATTCCGAACAGTATACCGATACTCAGCCGATAGCCCGACAGGTAGCTGAGTACCGTCGCAAGACCTCCGACCCCGCCGGGAGCGATCCCATTCGGCGCGGTAAAGCAGTTTATGCCCGCTGAATAAACGAGCGCTCCGAGAATGATAAGCGGTATGTCAATCAGCCACTTTTTCGTTTTTTTCTTCACTTATGATCACCTCAAACAGCTCTTCGAGCCGCGCGTTTTCGCCGATAAGGCTAAGGTAGCCGAAAAGCGCTTCAACCGCGGTCGCCTGATGATATTCCTTTGCGTTGCTCGATTTCGGCGGATTAAGCCCCGTCGCGTTTCTTCCGCGCTTGATTATGTCCGTTTCCTCTTCCGAAAGAATGGGGAGTAGACGTTCATACGCCGCCGATTGGAATGACGCGCGGACTTTTTCGACCGCCAGACGGTGCAGCTCCTGTGACGGACGGCTGCCCGCCCTTACAATTCTTTGCCGAACCAGCAGTTCATATACGCAGTCGCCGTAAAAAGCGAGTGTAAGCGGGCTGAGCTGTTTTGCCTGCGATTTTGTCAATGCTTCCATTCGGAAACTCCTTCCACGTTATCTCACATAATTGAACTCAAAATCGAATATCGAAACCGTGTCGTCCTCTTCAACTCCCGCTTCTTCAAGCGCGTCGATAATTCCGCTGTAGCGCAGCACACGCTGGAAATACTGAAGGCTCTCGTAGTCCTCCATATTGACGACGGAAAGTATCGGCGCGAACCACGGCGCATCCACAACGAAGAAATGCTCGTCCGCCTTTTCGACCTTAAAGCTGCGCTTTTCCTTTTCAATTCTGTCGAGGTCTTCAAGCGAAAGCGGCTGTGCCTCGTAGCGTATCATAGGCGGCAGCGTTTCGAGCTTATTTGCGATAGCCGCGACAAGCTCCTGCGTTCCTACGGTCGTCGCCGCCGAAATGACGAAAAAGGGAAGTCCCTTGCTCTCGATATAGCTTCGCAGGCGTTCGATCTGCTCCTCGGTCGCCATATCCGACTTATTTGCCGCAACGATCTGCGGTCTTTCCGCAAGGTCCGCAGAGAAATTGCGCAGCTCCTTATTTATCTTCTCAAAATCATCGATGCAGTCGCGCCCCTCGATTTCCGAAACGTCGATAACGTGTACGATAAGGCGGCAGCGTTCGACATGGCGCAGGAACGCGTGTCCGAGTCCGACTCCCTCGCTTGCACCCTCGATAAGCCCCGGAATGTCCGCCATAACGAACGACTGCTCGTTATACTTGACAACGCCGAGAACGGGCGTTATCGTTGTGAAGTGGTAATTCGCGATCTCGGGCTTTGCCGCGCTGACAACGCTTATAAGGCTGGATTTTCCGACGTTCGGGAATCCGACCAGCCCTACGTCCGCGAGCAGTTTCAGTTCAAGCGTTACGTCGAACTGCTCGCCGGGAAAGCCCGGCTTTGCGAAGCGCGGTATCTGGCGCGTAGGCGTCGCGAAATTCATGTTGCCCTTTCCGCCTTTTCCGCCCTTTGCGACAATTACGGGTTCGTCGCCCGAAATGTCCGCGAGGATACGTCCCGTTTCGCTGTCCTTAACGATCGTTCCGCGCGGAACGTAGATGATCGTGTCGGGCGCGGATTTTCCCGTGCTGCGCTTGGAGCTTCCGGGGTCGCCGTTTTTCGCGGTGTATTTTTTCTTATAGCGGAAGTCGATAAGCGTAGAGAGGCTGTCTTTCGCCTGAAAGACGATGTCGCCGCCTTTTCCGCCGTTTCCGCCGTCGGGACCGCCCGCGTTGACGTACTTTTCGCGGTGGAACGAAACTGCGCCGTTTCCGCCGTCGCCCGCTTTTATTGAAATTTTTACAATATCAACGAACATATATTCTCCTTATACACAAAACGGGCGGAATTGCTTCCGCCCGTCGATTTATACTTAGGGAAGCACTGAATAAATCGCGGCACGCATCTTACTTGCATATTTTCCGCCTGATTGCACGAAAACTCCTTGAAATACATCAAGTATTCCGGCGTCTTTTTCATGCAATCAGACGAAAAATCTGTCTGCGTAATCTGCATACCCGATTTAATCAGCACTTCCCTAGCGCCAATTAAAAACTATTTTTTTGCTATAGTTTTATTAGTGACTAGTATTGTGAACTTATTCAGCGTAAACGCTTACCTGCTTGCGGTCTCTGCCGAGGCGCTCAAACTTAACTGTGCCGTCGGTTGTTGCAAATAAGGTATCGTCAGAACCCTTCATAACGTTCTTGCCGGGGTGAATGTGTGTACCTCTCTGCTTAACGAGGATATTGCCTGCGAGAACGAACTGGCCGTCTGCACGCTTAACACCGAGACGCTTGGATTCGCTGTCGCGTCCGTTCTTGGTGGAACCCATACCTTTTTTATGAGCGAAGTACTGTAAATTTAATAAAATCATGATTCTCTTCCTTTCCGGTTTTTGACCTCTTTTTCGGTAATTTGAATTGTGCCCTTTTCATCGTCGGCAATAATTTCCATATGCTTCTTAAACGAAGCTATGACCTGCTTTGCCGCGATTGCCGTAGCAGAACCGGGGTTTTTCAGCACGAAAAGCACTTTATTTTTCCCGATTTGCACATCTGCTTCGGTGAACAGGAAATCCGTGATCGTATTTGCCGTAAGCATGACGGCGGAGGTTACTGCGGAACACACAATATCGTGTCCGTATTCGCCCGCGCCCGCGTGACCCGTAACGGAAAAACCGACAAGCCCGCCTTCATACCTTAAAAATTCGGCTTTTATCATCTGCTTACGCTACGATGGATTCGATCTTAACCTTGCTGTACGGCTGTCTGTGACCGATGCAGCGCTTGCTGCTCTTCTTGGGCTTATATGTGAAGACTGTGATCTTCTTGCCCTTGCCGTTCTTGATAAGTGTAGCCTTAACGGAAGCACCGTTTACATAAGGAGCGCCAACGGTAACTTCGCCGTCCTTACCAACGAGGATAACCTTATCGAAAGTTACTTCGCCTTCTTCAACGCCGAGCTTTTCAACGAAAATTTCGTCGCCCTCTTTTACCTGATACTGCTTTCCGCCTGTTTCGATAACTGCGTACATTTTAGATACCTTCTTTTTATTAGTCTCGCTATGATCACGGGCGGCGTCAAAAATGGCGCACTTAGAAAGCCCTCCATAAGCGGCTCTATTATTTTATCACACACAAAGTCGTTTGTCAATAGCTTTTTACCCGAAAAATTACATTTTTATGCGGTTTTCGCTGTGATTACTGCCCGAAAATATCTTTTGCGTGTTTTTCGAGCGCTTTAAGCAGGATAAGCCCCAGCACACCGCAGGAAATGATTTCCCCCGCGCCTACCGTAAGCATAAGAAATGGTATGCTCTCCTCCGCGCCGTAGGCGAAAGCAAGGATAAACGGCACGATTAACGTATTTGCGGCAATAGGCGGGAGCGGCGCGAGCCATTTCGTCTTTTTTCGGAGCAGGTATGTACCCGCCGCGCCGATAAGCGTTGCGATACTGCCGAAAACTACGTCCCAAACTGCGCTTCCCGCAAGCAGGTTCGAGATGATACACCCGACGAACAGCCCGGGGATTGCTGCGGGGGTGAAAAACGGCAGCACCGTAAGCGCCTCCGAAATTCGCACCTGCACAGCTCCGCTCGCAAGCCCGAAAATATTCGAGAGCAGCGTCAGTACAACATAGAGAGCGGCAATCGCCGCGCCCTGAACGATAAATTCTGCGTGATTTCTTCTTTTCATATTAAATTTTCTCCTTAGTTTTGATTTATTGTCTTTCGACAAAGGCGAGGATGGTTACGAACTCGCCGCGCGGTGCCCGCGTTGTCTGTTCCGTCCTTTTGCTCACTTTGCAAAAGTGGGTCTGAAAGCGCGACGGACGGGGGACGCACTTTGGTTTTTCGTCCTTTTGTTCACTCTGCAAAAGTGGGTCTGAAAGCGCAACGGACGGGGTTCGCACTTTCATTTTTCTGCGATAAAGCGCGCGGTGTCCGTGCTGTCTGTTCCGTCCTTTTGTTCACTTTGCAAAAGCGGGTTTAAAAGTACGACGGACGGGGTTCGCACTTTGATTATCCCGCGCTTTTTGAATGAACGCTCAAAAGTGCGGGATTTGTGTGTGATATTTTACGGCAAACGCCGTTTTTCCTGTCGGGAAGCGCCGACAGGGGCGCACAAAGTTATGGAAGTGCTGATTAAATCGGGTATGCAGA
>USOZ01000074.1 GCA_900556525.1 uncultured Oscillospiraceae bacterium
AAATCGCTAACCTCGAGGGAAAGGTACACGCGCTGTCGGTCGGCGCGAAGCCCGAAGCGGTCGGCGTTATTTTTTCGTCAGCCGCCCCGATAGCGCGAGTGTTCCGCGTTGTTTTAACGCGGCTTTTTCCGATTTAAAAAGAATTTTTACTCAGCTCTTGCTTTTTTCATTCGGTTGTGCTATAATAATGCTGTTATCAATAACGGTGTTATTGATTTTGGAGGTGAAAATAATGGCAAATAAAGACCATTCCTTAGACGACGGAATTATCCGCGCGGCATACTCGGAGTTTCTTGAATGCGGCTTCCAAAAAGCTTCACTTCACAAGATCGCGGAAAAAGCCGACGTTACCACGGGAGCAATATACACACGGTACAAGAACAAAGACGCGCTGTTTGTCAGCATCCTTAAAGACTTTTTCGGAATATTTGAAACGATGTTCGCCCCCGCCGCCGCGGAATATGAAAAAGCGGGACAACACGGCACAACAGAAGCTTTGCTGAGCGCCATAGACTTTGAAGAGCGTATTTACATAAAGCTCCTGACCGAGCATTACGACGAATGTACATTATTTTTCAGCCGCAGCGACGGCAGCTCGATCGAAACAATGCTAAAAGAAATGATGAACCGCAAAACCGAGCAAACGGTGGATTTCTTTTGCCAAATCTACGGAAAAAAGCCAAATTCCGACGCTATACGCCTGCTTATGGGTTCGCAGTTCTGGTATTTTCGGGAGCTGCTTAATGAACGCATGGAAGAAGAAAAAATGCTGGTCTGTCTTAACTCGCTGCTCGACTTTTTTAATGCGGGCTGGCGGCAATTATGCGATTCACTGAAATAGAAAGGCATATTACTCGGGCGGTTATCCCGCCCATTCATTTCAGCAGGCGGTTATACTATGCTAACCGAGAAAAGAGACTCTTATGTTAGATTTTGAACTTGAATTTCAATACGCGGAGGAAAACGCCCCTACGCTGCGGCGGGTCGAAGGAAATATCCCAAAAGGGCGCTGCATTGTGCTTTGCGGCGGAAGCGGCTGCGGCAAATCCACTCTCCTGCGCTGCATAAACGGACTTATCCCGCATTTTTACGAGGGCGAGCTGAAAGGCTTCTGCCGTCTGAACGGCAAAGATACCGACGGGCTCAGCATAGGCGAGATCGGTGAGCTTGCGGCTTCTGTTTTTCAGGATCCGCGAAGCCAATTTTTCACCGTCAACAGTTCAAACGAAGTGGCTTTCGGGCTTGAAAATCACGGCTTGCCGCAGGAGGAAATACGTCGGCGCGTAGACGAAGCGTTCCGTATATTTCACCTGGAGCGGCTTAAAGACCGCAATGTATATGAGCTGTCGAGCGGAGAACGCCAGCTCATTTCCATACTCTCCGCATGGGCGGCGGATACGGATATTTTCCTGTTCGACGAACCTACCGCGAACCTTGATTTTGCGGCAACGCAGCAATTAAAAACCATTCTGCTCGCTCTAAAAAAACAAGGCAAGACCTTGCTGCTCAGCGAGCACAGATTGTATTATCTCGCCGACATTGCCGACGAATATTGGGTCATGGAAAACGGCGAAATTAAACAAAAATACGCCGCCAAAGAAGCAAAAGCGCTTTCGGCACAGCAGAGGCACGCGCGCTCCCTGCGCACGCTTGACCTAGACGCCATTACGTTATCGGAGAAAACGAATTGCCCCAAGGACACGCGGCAGCTACTCTCCGTTTCGGATATTCGTTATACATACGGCAAAAAAACGGGCGCTATCCTCTCGGGAATGAACTTTTCTGTCCGAGAACATGAAATAGTCGGACTCGTCGGCGCAAACGGCTGCGGCAAAACGACCATTGGAAAGCTGATTGCAGGGCTTTACCGTCCCTCCGGCGGCAAAATCACACTTTTCGGCAAGGAACAAAATCCGAAACAGCTGCAAAAACAAGTCCTGTTCATCATGCAGGAGGCTGAGTTCCAGTTTTTTACAAACTCTGTCCTGCACGAACTGCAATACGGTCACAAAGTTACGTCCGAGTTTGAAGAAAAGGCGGAAGCGCTTCTGAAAAGCATGGGAATGTGGGAATGTCGCGGCAGACACCCTTTCTCCCTTTCAGGCGGTCAGATGCAGAAGCTCACGCTTATGACGGCATATCTTTCCGACAAGCCGATTATAATACTCGACGAGCCTACGGCGGGACAGGACGCGCAGAGCCTTGAGCGGTGCGCCGAGCTGATATGTGAAATGCGCAAAGAAAAAACCGTTCTCCTTATCACTCACGATTTAGAGCTTATCGCCAAAGCCTGCGACCACTGTATCGGGCTTTCGGGAGGACGTGCCGAAACGGAATTTCCGATAAACTCAGAACAGGCTCTGCAAAACGTTCGGCAATACATGGAGCGTTTTTGCCCGACAGAGATTTCTCCGCCAAAGCGGCACAGAGAGCTCTTTCACCCGATAACAAAACTGATTTTCTGGCTCGCTGTCATGGTCGTCATCTCCACATCAGACAACAGCCTTGTATTCTCCGTATACGCGGCGCTGCTCCTGCTTACCGCCGCCGACGGTTGGTTCGGAACAGCGCTCGCAGGCGCAGTCAGCTTTGCGGCGTTATGGGCGGCAAACGCGTTATTTCCGAACACGGTGTTTTCGTTTATGCTGGTGCTTTTTCCGCGAATAATCGCTGTCGGCATTTCAACGAGAACGCTTATCGGGCGAAACGAGGCAAGCCGCACTTTAACAGCTTTGCGAAACCTGCATCTACCCGAGCGGCTCATTATGATAGTCGCAGTTATCTTCCGCTTTTTTCCTGTGCTTTCGGGAAACATGAAGCTGCTAAGACAATCTATCCGCACGCGCGGAGCATTTGTAACGTCGTGGCAAAAGCTGCGGGCGCTTCCGTCCTACATAGAGATCCTGACAGTTCCTATGGCGCTGCGCGTTATACGCATTGCCGAGACTCTTTCCGCGTCCGCCGAAACACGGGGCATTGACTTGAAACTGCGCAAAAGCAACTACCTCTCGCTCCGTTTTTCCATACAGGACGCTGTGTTCTGTGCCCTGCTGGCGGCTGCTGTAGCCGTCGGTCTATGGAATCACTGATTAACTCACGCCTGACAGCTTGGCGAGCATCTTGCTTGCCGCGATTTATTCAGCGCTTCCCTAGAGTTAATCAGTGCTTCCCTAATTCTGTGACAGCCGCCCTAGGGGAGCGCCGATTTAATCCAGCAGACATATTTTTCATGCAAGATTATGAGAAATATGTGCCGTGATTTATCCGGCGACTCCAATAAGTGGCTTCAAATATTGAAAAATACATATCAAAGGAGTTTTTACCAATGAAAACCGCAAGTACAAACAAACTTAAAATCAAAGACATCATCACCGTTGTGCTGTTGGCTCTTATCAACGTTGTGATATTCTTCGCAAGCTCGCTGCTGTATGCAACGCCTATCGCCATTATTCTGATGCCTGTGTTCTTCGCTCTGCTCGAGGGCGTTATCTATTTTATAATCGGCACAAAGGTGAAAAAGCCCGGCGCGATCCTTATCTACAGCATTGTCCGCTCCATTATGGGCGGATACCTGCCGTATATCATACTGTTTATCCTATCGGGCGTTATTGCAGAACTGCTGCTGTGGAAAATCGGCTACGGCAACGGAAAAGCGCTGACTATCAGCTATATCATCAATCAGGTTTTTGCCGCTTTCGGCAGCACGGTTATTCCCTACGGCATTGCGGCTCAGGCAATGGCAGACCAAATGGTTTCCGACGGCCGCCAGGATAACATACTTGCCGCGTCCGAAATTCTCCGGTCGTGGTGGTCTGCCGCGCTTGTAGTCGTCGTAATTGCCGCTGCTTTTGTCGGCGCAATTATCGGCAGACAGATTGTAAAAAAGCACCTCGCGGCGTAATTCCGCTGACAGCGGCGATAAACCGCAGTTGAACAATAGCGTAAAAAGCTCGTATCGGTCAAACGACTGATACGAGCTTCGTTTTTTTCTTCTGCACTGGTATTCGGCTAGACTCCGCGCGTTATCCCGCTTTCTGCGAATCGGGATATTTTATTAAATCGTACAGCACTCCGTACTCGCCGAAATGACGAGTTCCCGCAAGCTCCATGCCAAGGTGCATATATTTATCGCACTTAGATTTAGCGTCGGTGTCAAGAATGACAGGTATGCCAAGCCTGTTGCCCTCCGAAAACGCCATATCCATAACTTTGCGCATATACCCCTGCCCCTGATACTGTTCGCGCACACATACCAAGCCAACGTAGATATATGGTTTCTTTTTCTTGTCGAACTGTTTGCTCAGCCCCGAACCGCCTTTGGACATTATCCGAGCAAAGCGAAACAGCTCCTTCAAATTCATCGCACCGAGCAGCCCTTTCGCCAAGTACATTCCCGCTTTCATAGAAACGCGCTGTCCGGGGAGCTTATAGGCGATATAGCTCTCGCCGTTATTGCTTTTTCATCAAGCACACGTTCGCCCTTGGCGTTGGTTTTAAGTTTCTTCGCAAGCTCAGGGTGTCGGCTTAACGCTTCATAAAATTTTGTTGGTTTCAAACCGTTCGCTTTGCAGTATTCGGAGATTGAAATGTATTTACCGTTTTTTCGCATTAGTGTTTTCCCTTTCGGTGATTTTTGTTGATTTCCTTATTGGAATATGGTATAATGTAGAAAAATAAGTTGAGTTTATTTGCTCGACAAATCGGAATTTGGTGGTGAATATTTTATGTTTTATAATGCAAAAGAACAACTGTTAGAAATACAGGGTGTGCAGATGAATTACATTACTTTTGGAAAGGGAACGAAGCCTTTGATTTTGATTCAAGGTCTTAGCACCCGCAGCATTAAAGGGGCAGCATTTTCATTGGCTTATATGTATCGAATTTTCGCAAAAGATTATAAAATTTATATGTTTGACCGCAGAGAAGATATTAGCGATAACATAACAGTAAGAGACTTAGCGGCAGATATAGCAATGGCAATGGATACATTAATGATTACAAATGCTGATGTCTTTGGTGTATCACAAGGTGGTATGATTGCTCAATATCTTGCAATAGACAGACCCGATTTAGTAAATCAGTTAGTCCTCGCAGTAACACTTTCGAAAAATAATGAAACCGTCGAAAGGACAGTCAATGACTGGATTCAAATTACAGAACAGAATAATATGAAAAAGCTGATTAAAGATATGGCTGAAAAGATGTATTCCGATATTTATGTGAAACGATACAAACCGTTTATGTCATTATTAACGGTTTTTCAAAAGCCAAAGAATGTACCAAAATTTATTGTATTGGCAAAAGCTTGCCTTAGTTGTAAAGCTTATGATGAATTAGATAGAATTCAATGCCCGGTATTTGTAATTGGAGGTATGCAGGATAAAGTGGTAAGCGGAGCGGCTTCTTTGGAAATTTCAAAAAAACTTGGTTGTGAAATCTTTATGTATGATAATTTAGGACATGCCGCTTATGAAGAAGCTAAGGATTTCAATCAAAGAGTTTATAACTTTTTACAGCATAAATAATTTAAATAAAGCAAAAATTCCAATTTATCATGCAATTTATAATCACAGCACTCTAACGGGTGCTGTGAATTTTTTTCTGTCTAAAGCATCTTCATCTGCATATCATGTTCAAACCCTGCAAATGTTGAATTTGTCAGCGTGTAAACCGAGTTGAACAGAGAAGCCGTCAGGAAGCGGTCTATCCTGCTTATCTTGTCGGGGTAATTCACAAGGCTGTGCAGAACATACTGAACGTGTTCAAAGGTTATCTTTCTGTAAGCAGCTTTCGCCGTTTCCTCGGACACACGTTTTCCCCTATAAACCATTTATTTGTGATAATATTGGGGAATACTTGCCCAACATAAATCACATCATCACCCCGTTCACTGAACTCGCTAATAAGACTATTGACAGCGTTTACAAGTTCGGGAGTGTTATAGGAAAACATCTTTTTTCTTCTATTCCAAAGATAATCGTTCTGCATATCTACAACTATAAGCGCTTTCTTGTTTGACATATTTATTTCTCCTCATCTAAAAATCTGTTTATATTCTGACAAATATACCATTTAAGTGTTTCATCATCGGTGAGGTCGATATTACAGGAGCTTTTTATTGTCTCATAACGCAGAACTGAAAGTTCGTGTATACTTGTCAGCTCAAACGCAATCAATCTGCAATCTTCTATGGTTTTTCTTCCGTTAAAATGTTCTACAATAAATGGTAGGCTTTCCATACCAAAATCATCATTGCGATTGAACAATATATATTTTGTCACCGCTTGCGAATAGTTGTAATTTGCAATCATAAGCCTCATCATTTTAAAATGCAATTCAGTAAGCTTCTGTTTAGGCGACATTCCCGATGACATAATCTTTATAAATTCCGTATCGTGTTTCTGAACATCTGACAAAAGCTTTCGAAACACCTCATAAAGCAAACCCTCTCGTGAACCAAAGCAATAATTAATCATTGCAAGATTTACTCCGCTTTCTTTTGCAATAGCTCGAGATGTAACTTCCGAAGGTTCACTGCAATCCGTCATAAGTTTTGCAGTTGAATTTATAAGAGCATTTCTTGTTGCTTCAAGGTCACGCTTTATTTTATCTGACATTGTATCACCTCACCTTATTAAACGTGTTTAATTATATTATACACGCTTTTTTTCAATTGTCAAGCACTCGCTTGAAAAGAAAGGACAACAAATCAATGAGAAAGAATAAGAAATCCTGTTCCATCTCCGAATTTTGCAGGAACAACAATTTCCGAACGCTTGAGTTTTACAAAATGTTAAGCCGACACCCGGAGCCGGCAAGAAGAATGAAAGGCAATTTTACAGGAGAACGAGTTCTGGACGAGGAGCCAAGCAAATTTTAAGGCGAACTAAAATCGAGGACAGAGAGTAATGTTTGTTTCACTCTTTTCCTTGGCGTTAGGTCGCCTTAAATCATTATTTAGGGCTTTTTATCGCTGTTACAATTAAGAGTAGTTTATATTGCAGGGAAGCAGGGCTTCCGTATGCTTACGTTATGTAAGTGTACGGAAGCCTTTTTTGTTGCCCGATTATTCTTGACAAGGTGTGATATATATGCCCAAAACAGAATTTGACTATTACTACGGTGCGGAATCGGAGCAATTTTCTTTTGTTCGTGTTCCGAGGGTGCTGTTTACGGATAAGGAACATTTCGGCAGTCTGTCCAATGATGCAAGGATATTGTACGGATTTTTGCTTGAAAGAATGAGCCTTAGCAGGAAAAATAACTGGATCGATGCTCACAACAGGGTGTACATTATATTCCCTATTGATGAAATAGCGGAGATTATGGGAGTTTGCCACGAAAAGGCTCTCAATATCCTAAAGGAACTTGACGTACAGAACGGGATCGGGCTTGTAAAGAAAAAGCGCCGAGGTCTGGGCTTGCCTTCCATACTATATGTAAAGAATTTCATCATAAATGATGGTGTGGAATCTTCACCCGAAAAACCGAGTAATCATTCCGAACCGCAGGAAAGACTTGATAATAATGCTCCGATATCAAGAAGTCGGGAAAACAGATTTCAAGAAATCGGTAAAACAGACTTCAAGAAGTCGGAAATACCGACTTCTGTAAATCGGAAAAAACGACTTCAAGAAGTCGATAAAACCGACTCTAATAATACTGATAAGAATAATACTGAAATGAGTTATACTGATATTCAATCTATCAATCAATCGGACGCAGGCCTGCAAAATTTTTCTCCCGGAGTTGCCCCAAGTGTTGAAAACGATGGATTGATTGACGGAATAGACAGAAACGCAGTAGAGGAAGAAGTAAGGGCACAGATCGACTATGACTGCCTTATGTCTTTCAAGGACGATGCAGTTGTAAAAATG
>USOZ01000075.1 GCA_900556525.1 uncultured Oscillospiraceae bacterium
CAGGCGTACAGCTAAAGCGAATGTTCTCATATCTGTTCAGAAATATGGGCAGATATGAACGTCTGCGCGAAAGCGCTAAGGACGGCGGCGGAAAGCGCCTTTCCGATACTATGGAAATTATTGTTCCACCGACCAATTATAATATGCCGCCTATTGACAATAAGGTTACAAAAATAAAGCGAAAAAAGGCGAATTTGTTCGAGCGATACGCCGAAACTATTAAAATAAAACGCAGGAAACAGCAGGCGCAGGCGCGTAAAAACGAACGAAAAGGGAAATAATCATGGAACAGAAGAAAATCAGCCTGCGCGACGGGCTTTTTAAACAGAATATCGTGTTCATGAGCGGTCTGCTTGTCGCGCCCGTTATCGCCTGCGCGAACACGCTTATGAAAAGCCTTGCCGTGTGCATGGTGTTCTCGCTCGTGTCGTTTCTGACGATACTCGTCTGCCGCGCGGTCCCGCGTAAAATCGCTTATACTCTGCGTGTAATTATATATTGTTTAGCCGCTTCGTTAATTTATATCCCCGTAATGCTGTTCACAAGGTCGCTTTTCGGTGAACAGCTCATAGCTTTGGCGGGCGTTTATCTGCCTATCCTCGTGACGAACTCGCTAATTCTCTCAAAGACCGAATCGCGTTTTTACGGCGAACCGATAAACGACATGATAATCGACAGCGCGGTATTCATTCTCGGCTTCGACATTTCCTGCATATTTATCGGAGCGCTGCGCGAGCTTATCGCGAACAGCACCCTCGGCGGACTTTATATCCCTATGCCGTTCACCGTGCCGGCGCTTGAAACGACGTTCGGCGGATTTCTGACGGTCGGGGTCCTGGCGGGACTTTTCCGCGGAGTATATAACCGCCGAAAGGCAAAGCTGCTTGAACCCGAGGAGGACGAAGAAGAAGAATCGCTTGCGGAATACGCCGAGGATATGGGCGAATTCCTGACAGGTAAGAAACATTCCGAGCCTGAAATGATAAAAATATATAAATCGCCGAAGAAAAAGCGCAAAAAACAACCCGAGGTGGAGGAAAAACCGCCCGAAAACCTTATGGATATGACGTTCCGCGATAATACCGACGTTCTCGCGGAATTTGAAGCGATAGTTTCGGGCGCTTCAGAACCGTCTGAACAGCCGTCGGACGAACCCGAATCCGCCGAAGAGGAGGAGCATGACGAATGAGCATTTTCATGAACATCATATCCGCCGCGCTTCTGGCGGTATTTATCCAGAACCTTATATTCGAGCGTGCGCTCGGCGTAAACGTTCTGCTGTACGCGTCGCGAAACCGTGAACACGTTTTCGGCTTCTCCGCCGCGATAACCTATGTAACGACAATTTCCGCCGCAATAATCTACGGCTTCGACAAGCTCTTTTCGGGAAGCGAATATTACAGCGTATTTATGCCGCTTTTGTACATTTTCATCGTCAGCGCGGTGTATGTCCTGACGCTCGTGGTGATATGGCGGTTCTTCCCTAAGGCTTTTAAGAATCTGAAAAAATATGTTCACCTTTCGGTGTTCAACTGCTCGGTAATAGGCGCGCTTTTCCTCTGTTCACAGCAGGGAAACGATATTTTTTCGTACATAGGCTACGGCTTCGGTACGGGAATAGGCTTCCTTATCGCGGCTTATCTGCTCTATATCGCGTCCGAGCGGCTCAACTCGCCGCTTGTTCCCGCGGCTTTCCGCGGCTTTCCGATAATGATCGTATACGTCGGGATACTTTCGCTGGCGCTCTATGCGTTTGCGGGATATTCAACGGCGTCCGTCTGAACAACCCGATTCTGAATAAAAAACAAATAATAAAGAGAGGAGCGACCGCCTTGGCTTACAGAAACAAATACGGACGGAAAATAAAGCGCACGAAAAATCTGTACCGCAAGAAAAAGACAAAAGCGCAGAAAATTCTCGGAACAGTGTTCCTTATTATAATAATTCTGGCGATATTCTTCCTCGGCTTCTGCCTAGGAAAGCCGCTTCTCGAATTTCTCGAAAAAAACGCGAACCGCGAGGAGCCGCAGTGGACTCCGCCGACCGTTACGACGACCGCCGAACCGCAGGTTCCCGACGAACAGCCCGGCGAAACGCAGACTTCCGCGCCCGAAACTGCGCCCGAACAGATGAACGATGAGGCAAGCACAGGCTTCTGCGCGATAACTGCGCCGTCAAGCGCCCTTTCAAACACGACCTCTCTTGCGGCATTTGCAGCGAAATCGAAAAGCGAAGGCTACAGCGCTGTTATCGTCGTTCTCAAGGACAAAAACGGCGTAATAAGATATGAATCCGACCTCGAAGCGCTGAAAGACCGCAGCGAGCTTATTCAAGGCACGCTCCGCGCGGGAGAGATCGCGAAAACGCTTGCGGACAACGGGCTTACCGCAGTCGCAGCAATATCCGTGCTTCAGGACGACGCGGGCTGCAAGGAATTCCCCGACATGAGCTTTAAGATAAACGACGGGTCGGATATGTCGTGGCTGGACTATTACACGACAGGTTCGGCGCTGCGCTGGGCAAATCCCGAAAGCAAGGCGACGGTTTCGTATAACGAAGCGATAATCGCCGAGCTTAAATCTGCGGGATTTTCCGAAATACTGCTCACGGGGCTTATTTTCCCCGACCTGCAGAATTACGACAGGCAGTATCTCGACGCGCGGTATTTCGCCGCCGACCGATATAAAATGCTCGAACCGCTCGTTCCCGACGGGTCGTATATCGAAATGAAAGCCTCCGACATTATCGCGGAGGAATACGGCAGAACAGCCGAACTTCTCAAAGACCGCGCTTTCCTGAAAGATAAACAGCTTGTCGTGCGCATCGACAGAAGCAGCTTTACCGCCGAAGCGGGTTATCCTGCGGAAGCTGTCGGACTTATCGAGGACGTTCTCGCGCGGACAGACGCGGCGACTGCGGGACTTACGGTGATACCCGCGATCGAAAGCGACGATTTTACTGCGGAGGAGCTTTCCGCCGTAAAGAACAGTCTCGAAAAAGCGGGATATAAGGCGTGTTTTGTACGCTGAATGTAAAAATTAAGTGAAATGTAAAAAAATTCTTGCAATTCACTCGGTTTTGTAGTATACTGAAAAGGTAAATTTTATTCAACGGAAAAGGAAAGGACAAACGGAAATGAATTTTATGACTCTCCTCACGGCTGCTACGGCAGACGCAGCCGGCACAAACCAGACAGCTTCAATTCTTGTTACGATCGTTCCGCTCGTAGCAATGATTGCTATTTTCTATTTTCTCATTATCCGCCCCGAAAAGAAGCGTTCCAAGAAGATGAAGGAAATGCTCGATAACTTACAGGTCGCGGACGAAGTAGTTACCACAGGCGGAATTATCGGACGCGTTCTTAAAGTTACCGACGATACCGTTCTGCTTGAAACGGGAAGCGACCGCACAAGAATCCGTATTCTCCGCAGCTCTATCGCGGAAAACCGCACCACACACGACGATGTTGCAACGGTAACTATCAAAAAGTAAAATTGTATTTTGGCGCGGATATACTTAAAGTATATCCGGCCGATATTATACGATAAGGTTATTTTAAGACGGCAAAAACCGCCCCGCAACATTTTTGCTGCGGGGCATTGTTATATTTATCGAAAAAAAGAAGAAAATAAAGGCAGCGCCATATAAACAGGAAAGGAAGAGAACCATGAGAAAAACAAAAATTGTATGCACAATGGGTCCGTCCACGGCTGACGACAATGTGCTTCGTGAACTTATGCGCAGCGGTATGGACGTTGCGCGCCAGAACTTCTCCCACGGCGACCACAAGAGCCACAAGGAGGTTTTTGAACAGGTAAAGCGTATCCGCGAGGAACTTGACCTGCCCGTCGCTTCGCTGCTTGACACCAAAGGCCCCGAAGTGCGCGTAAAACTGTTCAAAAACGGGAAAGTGAAGCTCGAAAACGACAGCGTTTTCACGCTCACGACCCGCGAAGTCGAGGGAACGGAAGAAATCGTATCTATAACCTATAAGAACCTTGCGCAGGATATTGACGTCGGCACAAAAATCCTCGCCGACGACGGACTTATCGAAATGAAAGTCCTCGAAATCGAGAACAAGCCCGACGGCTGCGATATACACTGCAAGGTAGTTCACGGCGGCTGGCTCTCGAACAACAAGAGCTGCAATTTTCCCGGGGTAAAGCTCTCTATGCCGTATCTCAGCGAGCGCGACGAAAGCGATATTCTTTTCGGTATCGAAACGGGATTCGACTTTATCGCGGCGTCGTTCGTGACCTGCGACGAGGACATTCTCTCTATCCGTAAAATCCTCGAAGAACACGGCGGAAATGACATAAAAATAATCGCGAAAATCGAAAATCAGAGCGGCGTTGACAATATCGAAGATATTCTCCGCGTTTCTGACGGAATTATGGTCGCGCGCGGCGATATGGGCGTTGAAATTCCTTTTGAGGAAATTCCGCGTATTCAAAAAATGCTTATCGAAAAGGGCTACCGCGCGGGTAAGCAGGTAATTACCGCAACGCAGATGCTCGACTCAATGATAAAAAATCCGCGCCCGACGCGTGCGGAAATAACCGACGTTGCGAACGCGATTTACGACGGCACAAGCGCAATCATGCTTTCGGGAGAAACGGCGGCGGGTCTGTATCCCGTTGAGGCTGTCCAGACAATGGCGAAAATCGCGGAAACCACCGAAAAGGATATCAACTATTCAAAGCGATTCCGCGACCGTCACGAAATTGCGGGCGAAAATGTCACAAACGCAATTTCTCACGCAACTGTAACGACTGCGCTCGACCTTAACGCAAAGGCTATCCTTACCGTAACAAAAACGGGCAGCACCGCGAAATTTCTCTCAAAATTCCGCCCGAACCGCGCTATTTTAAGCTGCACTACCAGCGAGCGCACATGGCGGCAGCTTAATCTTAGCTGGGGCGTCGTTCCGCTTATGGCACAGGAGAAATCAAGCACCGACGAGCTTTTCACTCACGCGGTCGAATGTGCGTACAACAAGGGCTATCTTGACACGGGCGACCTCGTTGTTATCACGGCGGGCGTTCCGCTCGGCGTCTCGGGCACGACGAACCTGATGAAAGTTCACGTTGTCGGCAACGTTCTCGTTTCGGGAACGGGAATTACCGAAAAGACGGTGACCGCGCCGCTTTGCGTGGCGAAAAACGCTGAGGACGCGCGCAGGCACTTTGCGAACGGTGACATTCTCGTAATTTCCGAGACAGACAACGCAATTATGCAGCTTCTTCGCTCCGCAAGCGGAATCATTGTCGAAAAGGGCGGCAAAAAACGCAACAGAGATGATAGAGAAGGCAAATCGACTTATGAAAACTCGATTCCACGCGACGAAATCGAACGGGAAGCGAAGTTGATTTTTGAAAAACAGCGCACGTTGGGATTGGCGGCGGCGACCGAAAAACTGCAGCGTGATTTTGAAGGAATCGCGTTCCGTTTCCGTGAAATCAACGGCAAAAACATCGAAAAAATGATAGGCAAATGTCTGTTTGAAAAAGACGAACCGCGCGCGCCAAAAAACGCTCCGTCCGCCGAATTTTTTGTGGCATGGACGAAAATCAACAACTGCCATGTTCGGGATAATGACGGCAAATTACGCTTTTTGACGCAAGAGGAGAAAGACGCCGCTTTTGAACTGCTGAAAAACAAAAAAGAAGTCAAGTACGCGGATATCCGCAAAAAGCTTTTTCCGAATCGTCCGGACATTCGGTTTGCAGATGTGGAATACAATCCGAAGCCCGTTTTTGACAAGAAAACAGGTGAAATCAAAGAATTACCCGAACCCGAAAACTTGAAATTTTTTGCTCTGAAAGGGTGGCACGATTTAAAAAGCGCGATTGACGTTTCCGCTTATCCGAATGAACGGTTGGACAAAGCGGTCACCGTGATTGCCACGCAAAAAAACGATGCCGATATTTCAACAGAGCTGAAAAAGCTGGGGTTTTCCGATTCGGATGTTGAAAATTTGGCGGGATTGTCCTTTTCAAAATTCATCAGCTTGTCATTAACAGCATTATATAAAATTCTGCCCGAGATGCAGACGGGCAAAAAATACAACGAAGCCTGTGAAGCCGTCGGATACGACTTTAAATCGACAGGGGAAAGCTTTGCCGCGCAAAAGGGAAAATTCCTGCCGCCGATTATCCACATCGCAGTAATTCTTTGATTTCACCGTCAACCGTGCAATGGCTCAATTCCGCAAAGTGTACAATGCCTTGGTGCGCGAATACGGCACGCCCGATCAAATCAATGTCGAGCTGGCGCGCGATGTTTATAACAACCATGACGAGCGCCGAGAAATTGCCGACAGGCAAAACGAATATGCAGAAGCAAAGAAAAAGGTCAAAGCATCGGCGTGCAGCAAATTGGAGTTGGCCGATATCAGCGGACGCGATTTGCTGAAGTTCCTTTTGTACGAACAACAGGACGGCAAGTGTGTTTATTCCGGCGAAAAGCTGGACTTGCACAGACTGGTGGAACAGGATTACTGCGATGTGGATCACATCATTCCGTATTCCCGTTCTTTGGACAATTCGCAAAACAACAAAGTTTTATGCTTGTCGCGCGAAAATCGGCAAAAATCGGATAAAACACCGTTGGAATACATTACAGATCCTGTAAAACAGGCTGAATTTATCGCCCGCGTCAAAGCCATGAAAGGATTGGGTTCTAAAAAACGGGACAGATTGCTGCTTCGCGACTTCAATGAAAAAGATGTTGATTTCAGAGAACGCAATATCAACGACACGCGGTATATGGCGCGTTACATTATGAAATATCTGGACGACTGCATAGATTTTTCGCAAAGCAAGGCGGATGTCAAAGACCGCGTCCAAGCCCGAAACGGAGCGTTGACGGACTTTTTGCGTCATCAATGGGGATTGAAAAAAAATCGTTCCGAAAGCGACAAACATCACGCACAGGATGCGATTGTCATCGCGTGCGCGACCAACGGGTATACGCAGTATCTGGCTCATCTGTCGAAAATTTTTGAAAACAAGCAAACTTACGCCAACAAGTACGGCGAACCATGGTACAAGGCATTTAAACAACATGTCAAACAGCCGTGGGACGGATTTTATCAAGACGTTCAAGCATCGCTGGCGGAAATTTTTGTTTCCCGCCCGCCACGCAAAAACGCAACGGGAGAAATTCATCAAGATACCGTTCATACACTAAATCCCAAAAAGAAAAACAGGTGGGGAGAACTGGTGTACAGCGCAAAAGATGTCAAATCGGGGGTAAAAGTGCGCGGCGGAATGGCGGGAAATAGTAATATGTTCCGCGTGGATGTGTTTTCCAAGAAAAACGCTAATTGTAAAGAGCAATTCTATTTGGTTCCGATTTATTTAGCAGACAGAATTAAACCCGAATTGCCGAACAAAGCGATTGCCGCAAACAAACCTGAAAGTGATTGGATTGTTATGGATGAAACGTATACGTTTAAATTCAGTTTGTACCCTGATGATTTGGTGAAAATTCAGTCTGATATTATAGGATATTATGTAGGCACTCACCGAGGAACTGGAGCTATTACAATAATAGCTCCTGACAGGAGTCAAACATGGTCTGCACTTGGTGCGCGCAATCTTGAATATATCAAAAAATACCAAGTCGATCCTTTAGGACGGTATGTCGAGGTCAAATCCGAAATCAGACTGCCGCTGAATATCAAAAAAAGAAAAGCGTAATGGCTTGGCGTGTCGTTCAAATCACTTCTGCCTGCAAACTGTCCGTCAAAACGATTGCCGATGCGGCGCAATAC
>USOZ01000076.1 GCA_900556525.1 uncultured Oscillospiraceae bacterium
GCAAAAAGGTACGGCATAAGGCGGCCCTTGAGCTTTGTCCAGTGGCGGAGAACATCGCAGCTCTCTTCGTCGAAGTTCCACGGAACGCGGTAGGAGCTGTTTCCGTGCAGTCTGGAGTGAGAGGACATAAGACCGAACGCAGACCAGCGCTTGTAGAGATCGGGAGTGCCCTGAGCTTCAAAGCCGGAAATGTCGTGGCTGAAATAGCCGAAACCGGAAAGGCAGAGCGAAAGTCCGCCGCGAACTGTTTCCCACATGGATTCGTAGTTCGAGAAGCAGTCGCCGCCCCAGTGAACAGGGAACTGCTGACCGCCGACTGTCGCGGAGCGCGCGAACAGACAAGCCTTATCCTTGCCGTAGTATTCCTCAAGAACCTCGAATACGGTCTTGTTGTAGAGATATGTGTAGTAGTTATGCATTTTATACGGGTCGCTGCCGTCGTAGTAGACGATGCCCTTTGTGGGGATTCTCTCGCCGAAATCGGTCTTGAACGCGTTTACGCCCATTTCGCAGAGTGCGCGGAGCTTGCTCTTGTACCATTCGCACGCTGCGGGATTTGTAAAGTCGACGATTGCCATTCCGGGCTGCCACATATCGCCCTGCCATACTGAACCGTCTGTAGTCTTGAGGAAATATCCGTTTTTAACGCCCTCGTCGAACAGCGAAGAACGCTGCGCAATGTAGGAGTTGATCCATACGCATATCTCAAGACCCTTTGCTTTGAGGCGGTCGAGCATCGCCTTAGGATCGGGGAACATTCTCTTGTCCCACGTCAGGTCGCACCAGTTGAATTCCTTCATCCAGAAGCAGTCGAAGTGGAATACTTCAAGAGGAATGTCGCGTTCAGCCATGCCGTCGATAAAGCTCGAAACCGTCGCTTCGTCGTAGTTTGTGGTGAAAGAAGTGGTGAGCCAGAGACCGAATGTATACGCGGGAGTAAGCGCAGGCTTTCCCGTGAGCGTTGTGTATGTGGAGATTACGTCGGCAATATTGCTTCCGCCGATAACGAAGTACTGGAGGTGTTCGCCCTGAACGGAGAAAGCCACTTTTGAAACGGTTTCGCTCGCAACTTCAAATGTAACCTTTTCGGGGTGATTTACGAAAAGACCGTAGTTTTTGGAGGAAACGTAGAACGGAATGGACTTGTAGCTCTGTTCGGAGGAAGTTCCGCCGTCGTTGTTCCAGCACTCGACAGTCTGACCGTTTTTAACGAATGTTGAGAACTTTTCGCCGAAGCCATAGATGTTTTCGCCTACGCCAATGTTCATCATTTCGCGCATAACGCCGCCGTCGGCAGTTTCATCATGGGCAAAAAACGGCTTCATAGCGTCGTTTGCCATGCGTTCGTCGGTTTTCCACTGTTCCTCGGTGATGTACGAGGTAGTGCGCCAGCCCTGCTTTGTGAGGAGCTTGTCTTCATAGTAATACTTGATGTCCCAAGCGCCGGTTTTCGGGATAACCACGCGGGTCTTGCCCGAAGTAAGAGTAAAGTCGTTTTCGCTTTCCGTAATAACGGGTTTGAACGCGCCGTCCTCATAAAGAGTGAAAGAGGGTGACTTCTTTACGCGGCCCTTGAAGTGGTCGAGAGTGACCTTGATAGTGTTTTCGAGGGTTGAAGTGAACGAGATTTCGAGAACAGGACCGCCGAGAGTCATTCCGCGGTTGCCTATCCATTGATTTGTTGCGAGAACGTTTACGGAGGGTTCGTCTGCTGTAACCTCGTAGATCTGTGTTGCGTAGTTTACGCCGTAGCCGGGCTTGTTGAGCCAGAGTCCGTCTGCAAATTTCATAGCCTGTACCATGCCTTTCTGTTTATTTTCTTAAAAATGTTTTCCGATGTACCTAATAATGGAAATGTAATCGTTTTCCTGTAATGCTATATTAGCACATATTTTCTGAAAATGCAAGGGGTTTTGAAAAAAATTTTATTTTTTTTAGCAGAAAAAAATAAAAAAATTCGCCCCGAAAAAACTTCGGAACGAATCCTTTATTATTCATCTTCGTCATTATCTTCCGCGACTGAGTCTATAATTTCGCGTATCTGTTCAACGCCCTCGCCCGTTTCGGCTGAAAATTCTATCATAGTTATCTGGTCGGCGTAGGGGATCTCAGTCATAAGCGCTTTGCGGCGCTGTTCGCGCTCAGACTTTTTCAGCTTGTCCGCCTTTGTAAGCACGATAACGAACGGCAATTCGCTTTCGATAAGATAATTTATCATCAACAGGTCGTCCGCCGTTGGCTTGTGGCGGAAGTCGATAAGCTGAAAAACGAGCGCAAGGCTGCGGTCGTCGTTCAGGTAGCCCTCGATAAGCCCCGACCAGCGCTCTTTTTCGGATTTTGAAACTTTCGCATAGCCGTAGCCCGGCAGATCCACAATATAAATATCTTCAACCGAATAGAAATTTATGGTTATCGTCTTTCCGGGCATTGAACTTACTCTTGCGAGCGATTTGCGGTTCAATATCTTGTTTATGAGCGAGGATTTTCCGACGTTTGAGCGCCCCGAAAATGCGAATTCAAGCCGCTCGGATTTCGGTATCTGCTTAAAGCTGCCGTAAGATGTCTTAAACTCTGCCTTGTTGTAATTCATCGCTGTCCTTTCTCTCCGAAACCGTCATAGACTTTGCCGAGCGTTTTCCAAGCGTCTTTGTGCGGCGCTTTTTCGTATCTGCAAGCGCATTCGACAGAACTGTGCCGATATTTTCGGCGGGAATGAAGTTCACATTTTTCTTTACAACGTCATCGACTTCTTCAAGGTCGGGAATGTTGTCCTTAGGGAAAATCACGTTCTTTATACCCGCTCTGTAAGCCGCCATTGACTTTTCCTTGAGTCCGCCTATCGGGAGAACTTTTCCGTAAAGCGTTATTTCGCCCGTCATAGCGACATCTCTGCGCACAGGTATTTCAGCGAGCGCGGAAACCAGCGCGGTCGTCATTGTTACGCCCGCAGAAGGTCCGTCTTTCGGAACGGCGCCCTCGGGAGCGTGTATATGCAGATCCTTCGTCTTGTAAAAATCGTTTTCGATTCCGTAGTTCTTGCCTATCGAACGCACAAGGCTTACCGCTATCTTACTTGATTCTTTCATTACGTCGCCGAGCGAGCCTGTAATTTCGATTTTTCCCGTGCCGTCCATTACAAGCACTTCAAGCGGCATTGTTACGCCGCCCGCGGCAGTCCACGCAAGACCCGTTACCGTTCCTATTTCATCCTTATCGGGGATTTTTTCGGGGAAATATTTCTTTACGCCGAGAAAATCCTGCAAATTAGAGGGAGTCACCGAGATAACGGTATCCTCTTCGGCAAGTCTGCGCGCGCATTTGCGGCATATCGCGGCGAGCTGTTTTTCAAGACGGCGCACGCCTGCTTCGCGTGTGTAGCTGTCGATAACTTCGTACAGCGCCTTGTCTGATATTTTTACATTTTTCTTGCTTTCACCGTGCTTTTTGAGCTGCTTGGGCAGAAGATGTTTCTTTGCGATCTGGAATTTTTCTTCGCGGGTATAGCTGCCAAGCTCGATCACTTCCATACGGTCGAGCAGGGGAGCAGGTATCGTTTCAAGCGTATTTGCCGTTGTGATGAACAGGACATTGCTGAGGTCGGTCGGGATTTCGAGATAGTGATCGGTAAAAGTCGAGTTCTGTTCGGGATCGAGAACTTCAAGCATTGCTGAAGCGGGGTCCCCCTTATAGTCATTGCCCATTTTGTCGATTTCATCGAAAAGTATTACGGGGTTCATGCACTTCGCCTGCTTGAGCGCGGCAACGATACGTCCGGGCATTGCGCCGACGTATGTTTTGCGGTGTCCGCGGATTTCAGCTTCGTCATGGATACCGCCGAGCGAAATGCGCGCAAAATTCCTTCCGAGAGCCTTTGCGATAGACTGACCTATCGAGGTTTTTCCGACTCCGGGAGGTCCTACGAGGCAGATTATCTGGCTCTTTATTTCGGGATTGAGTTTTCGCACGGAAATTATTTCGAGAATACGCTCTTTTACCTTTTTAAGACCGTAGTGGTCGGCGTCGAGCTGTTTTTCCGCTTTTTTAAGGTCTGCTATATCGTTTGTATAAACGTTCCACGGCACTTCGAGGACAGAATCGAGATACGTCTTGATAACGCCGTATTCCTGCGAGGTCGGTGAAACCTTGAACATCTTGTTTGCTTCGCGCAGGAGCTTTTCTTCGATCTCTTCGGGGAAGCCTATTTCCTGTATCAAGTCGCAGTATTCGTATATTTCCTCGTCGGTATCGACGTTTCCGAGCTGACGGTTGATCTCCTTGAGCTGTTCACGGAGAACGTATTCTTTTTGATTATTGTCGAGGTTTGTGCGGACCTGTTCGTTTATTTCCGATTCAAACCGCAGAATATGTATCTCATTTGTTATAAGCGAAATGAGCATTTTTATCTGACGGACGAGCGAGACAGCTTCGAGAACCTCCTGTTTATCCTCGGGTTTCAGGAAAATGTTAAAAGCGACAAGCTCAAAAACGTGTTCAAGGCTTTCGTCCTGTTCAACTTTTTTTACAAGCTCCTCTGGCATTCTCGGAACGAGCATTGAATACTCGGCAAAAAGCTGTTTCAGCGTGCGCAGATATGCGCTGCGCATATTGCCGCTCATTTTGCTTTCGCGCACCTCGAAAGGTACGATTCTGGCAACGGTGTATTTTTCAAATTCGGAAACGGCGATAATTCTCGCACGGTCAATACCCTCGATCATTATTCTTGTCGAGTTGTTGGGCGTTGTGAGAATTTGCTTCACTTCGGAAACGCAGCCGACGTGGTAGACGTTCGTTTTTTCGCCGGGAGCGGCGTCGTAGTTGCTCTGGCATACGACGAACACTCTGCGGTCGGTCATTGCCGCGATTTTAAGCGCTTCAAGGTATTTTTCTTCGGTTATGTCGAAGTGCATTGTCATTCCCGGGAAAACCACTATGCCTTTTGTGATTATAAGCGGGAGGATCATGTATTCTTTGTCGTTATTTTCTTTCATACTACCCCTTCTTTCTTTTATTCAATGGGTCATTGTTATATTATACATTGTTTCTGCGGAATAATCAACAGAAAAATTAAGGTTTAAAAGCCTTTTTCAGCCAACTGTCACATTATCCTTTATTTTATTGAATTTTGCTTCGCCTATTCCGCTCACTTCCATAAGCTCTTCAATGTCAAGAAAGCCGTTGTTCTTTTCGCGGTACTCGATTATATTTTCCGCAGTTTTTTCACCTATCCCATCGAGTGCTGTAAGCTCCTCCGCCGTCGCCGTGTTTATGTTTATCAGCAGTTTATCTGACATTGCCTGCGCTGCGGGCTGTTCGGAAGTGATCACCGATACGGATACATATGCGGCGCGTCCGCTGAGTTTATGAAAAGCGAACAAGCCTACACATAAAAGTAGGTAGATTCCGAGAATTATGTAGAAAATTTTTTGCTCGCGGGATTCCTGAGTCTGTTTCATCTGTTTACCCCGAAAATCAAACGTAAAAAAATCCCCTCAAATGACATTACTATGAGCCGTAATGTCACCAGAGGGTTTTAGCACTGGTGCCGCTGATCGGACTTGAACCGATACGGTATTGCTACCGAGGGATTTTAAGTCCCTTGTGTCTGCCGATTCCACCACAGCGGCATATTCTGTTGTGCGGTGATTAACCTTGATATATTATACACTTATTTTTCCGGCTTGTCAAGTGCTTTTTGAAAATTTTATTAAATTATTTTCTGCTTTTCCATCTTGTTTTTTATTCCGAAATAGTGTAAAATATTAATTGAAATATACCTAAAAAACAGGATACAATTTCCAACAATTCTATAGTTATCATGAAAGGGGAATACAAATGAGGATAGCTCTGTTTACAGAAACATACCTGCCGAGCATCAACGGTGTAGTTACCCACGTTAAAACTTTAAAGGAAGGTCTTGAAGCGCTCGGACATACTGTACTGGTGGTTACTGCAGATTCAAGAGTAAACAATCACGTTATTGCGGACGATGTAATGTACTGTCCCGCCGTAAAACTCAAGAAAATCTACAATTATGATATAGCGCCGCCTATAAGCAAGGAACGTCTTGATAAGATCAAGAGCTTTGCTCCCGACATAATTCATATCCATAACGAATTCGGAGTTGGCATTTCCGGTGTACTTATCGCAAGAAATCTCAAAGTACCGCTTGTATATACGCTCCATACAATGTATGACGATTATGTATATTATGTAGCAAAAACAAAAGGCTTCGGCAAGATTGTAACTTCCGCCAGCCACCTTTACGCAAAGATGCTCGCTTCCACTGCTTCGGCTATTACAGGACCGTCGCCCAAGGTTTCGGAATATTTCAAGGTCTGCGGTGTAAAGAAGCCCGTCCACGTTATACCGAATTCAGTGGAGCTTGACGTATTCAAGCCCGAAAACGTTGACAGAAACGATGCTGTCAGGATGAGAAGAAAGTTCGGATTTGCCGATGACGATATGGTATTCTGCTTCTGCGGCAGACTCGGCAAGGAAAAGAACGTAACGCTTCTTCTTGAATACTGGGCTAAAAATGTCAGACCCGAAGATAAGATAAAGCTGTTCATACTCGGTGACGGACCCTTGCACGAACAGCATTGCAAGGAAGCCGATGAACTCGGTATATCCGATATGGTAAAATTTGCTGGCAGGGTAGAACACCCCGATTTACCCGTATATTATGCCTGCTGTGACGCATATATCACGGCATCACTCTCCGACACCTGCTCGATTTCTATGCTCGAGGGTATGGCTATGCACCTTCCTGTTCTCAGCCTTAAGGACGATCTCAATGTCGGACAGGTAAAGGACGGTATCAACGGCTATAACTTTACCGATGCCGACAGTATGTACGAGCTTCTGAAAAAACTCCGTGATATGCCTAAGGACGAGCTTGCCGAGTTTGGCAGACAGACGAGGGAGTCGATAAAGACATCCGGCGCTATACGTCTTGCTAACGATTTGCTCGATGTGTATAAAGAGGCGATGGAGGTTTACAAGAAAAAGAACAAAAAACGTAAGCTCAAGAAACGCTATCGTGTTATCAGACACAGATATGTTAAGCGTTCCATAACGAAAACAGGCAAGTCTATATAATAACAAGCGGCGGATTCAAACAATCCGCCGCTTCAGTCTGTCGAAAACCGGTTATTATTAAATCCGTACCATTAAACATATCGCCAACACCGCCTGAAACACTTTCCTTACCGACAAGGTATTAATAATTTCGTGAGTGTATCTGTACAACTGCACTAACATCGACCCTTCAAAAAAACGCTACTAACCCGAGATATATGTACTAATATGCGGACGTGTAGCGTCGAAGCACTATCACCCTTGCCATATGAACGCTCTGTTTGTTTCGCATCCCTGCGAAACTTTGGGCGTTCAACTTCGGGCATCCATGCCCGTCCCTTGTCAAGGGGAGGTGGCTTGACGGCATTGCAAAACCGTTATTCTACATCATCTTCATTTTGTAATTTACCGGACTGCTCCCAAAATTGCTATACTTTTTGCCGTCAAGACGGTGGGGATTGTGAATGCGTAGAAGTTGTTTTTCTAATTGCTTTGGTTGTCTCCCTCTTTCATATTGACAGATGCATCGATTCGAATAGTGAACCCGAGAAGTGCTGTCCGACAAAAAAGAACTATCGGTAGCTTGCTATCATAGGCAAAGCTGAACGATATAATAGAAGCACCTTAAACAAAAGCCTTTTTCTACAAGCTGAAGCGGCGGATTC
>USOZ01000077.1 GCA_900556525.1 uncultured Oscillospiraceae bacterium
CCCGAACAGTTCCGCCCACAATATCCACAGACACGCCAGCGGGTATTGTTCCCGGAGAAAGGCGGAACAGCTTATTGAAAACGGAGCGGTCAAGGTAAACGGCCGCCCTGTTTCGATAGGCGATAAGGCTGACCCGCGCAATGACCTTATTACGGTAAACGGCGAAAAAATCCACGCGGACGGCGTAACTTTGCGTTACATAAAGCTGTACAAGCCGCGCGGCTATGTTACCACGATGAGCGACGAGCAGGGCAGAAAGACCGTGACGGATCTGCTCGACGGGATAGAGGAGCGCGTTTATCCTATTGGGCGTCTGGACAGAACCTCGGAGGGCTTGCTGCTGCTCACAAACGACGGAGCATTTGCGAATTCCGTTATGCATCCTACTCATCATGTGCCGAAAACATATCGTGTAACCGTTGCCGAAAAGGTGAGCGAGGAGCAGATAAATCACCTTATGACGGGCGTTGAGATCGAACCGAATGTTTACACGCGCCAGTGTGTTGTAAGCGTTATTCTTGAGGACGAGGGTCGCACGGTGCTTGAATTTGTTATAAAAGAGGGAAAGAACCGCCAAATTCGTCGTATGTGCGAGGCTGTCGGGCTTACCGTTAAGCGGCTGCGCCGCACGTCTATCGGCGGAGTCAAGTTGGGTATGCTCAAGCCGGGCGAGTACGCTGACCTTACAAAGGAAGAAATGCGTATGCTGCGGAGCGCTATGGGCGAATCCGTCAAAGAAAAGAGAGGCGGCCGCAGATGATTACAATTTTGCAGAACAAGGATTTCACCGATTGTATCCGATATGAGCTTAAAGACGGTGATGAACTGCTCGGAAGCGTTTCGGCAAAAATCGAAAATGGCGAACTTGTTGTTTTTGAACTGGACAGCGCCGAAGAAATATTCTATGACGGGCTTGTGCGTGCGGTTCTTGCCTACGCAGACAATCGCTTTATTGAACGCGCAAGGTTTGACGTTGATGACGAGCAGAAATGCAGACGGCTGCGGGGCTTTGGATTTATAACCGAGGAAAGCAATGTTCTCGAAAGTATTCAGGACTTTTTCCGAAACGACGGGTGTAAATAAAACAAAAAAGAGGAGCTGTAAAAACAACTCCTCTTTTGATTTGTTTCGGATTAGTCGGAAACGTAAGGAATGAGGGCAATCTGTCTTGCCTTCTTGATAGCTGTTGTAAGCTCTCTCTGATGATAAGCGCAGCAGCCGGTAACGCGGCGGGGTAAAATCTTGGAGCGCTCGGTCATGCACTTCTTGAGCTTTGCAACATCCTTATAGTCAATGAATTCAGCTCTGTCTGCGCAGAACTGGCAAACCTTTTTTCTGGTACGCTTAACAGGGCGTGCTGCTCTGTCGTTCATTTCCTTCTTTTCAGCCATTGTAGTATCCTCCTTCATTAAAATGGATAATCATCGTCGGTACTTGTTGTTTCAACGAAATCGTTCGCCGTATAACTGCCGTTCGCAGCCGTCGGCACTGAATTTGATTGTTCAGCGGGGTGCTGAACCGGGGGAGGGGGCGGATAATTTCCTGCGGAATAACCTGCGCCGGACTGCGGTCTTGTATCGCCGGTAAAGGTTGCGCGGTCAACGATAACCTCGGTAACATATCGTGTTACGCCGTCATTTCCGGTATAACTCCTATTTTGGAGTTCACCTTCGACAAGGATCGGACGCCCCTTTGTCCAATATCTGCTGATAAATTCAGCTTCATTTCTCCATGCAACGCAATTAAAGAAATCTGACTTGCGCTCTTCGCCCTTCGTCTGGAATCTGCGATCCACAGCAATGCGGAAAGAGAGAACCGAAACGCCGCTGGGCGTTGTTTTAAGCTCAAGATCCTGAACAACACGACCGAGTAATATTACCTTATTATACATATTTACACCCTCCTGCCTGTCTGTTTCCGATTACTTGCGTAATGTTACGAGGGAACGTAAAACGCCATCGGTAATGTTGATGATACGCTCGAATTCCATCGGGAAATCAGGCTTGCTGTCGAAACTGTAAACTACATAGTAGCCTTCTGTCTCGTAGTTGATGTCGTATGCGAGCTTTCTCTTGCCCCATTCGTCAACGTTTACGAGCTCAGCGTTCTGCTTGATTAAGTCAGAGAACTTAGCTACGAGTGCCTGCACCGCTTCTTCTCCGTTCTTTAAAGAGAAAACTACGACTGCTTCATACTTTTCGCCTAACTTTGCCATTTTTCTTACCTCCTTATAGACTGTACGGCCCGCACATTTGCGTGCGAGCAAGGATTTATGACTGCTTATGCAATCATGCTTTAATATTATAACAGCTTTTGTTGTTTTTGTCAATACTTGTATGAAAATATTTTAGCGATAGTTGACAGCACGCATTGTTTAACGTATAATGGACATATTATCATTTATTCGGAGGCGTATATGATGGTGTCTAGGGAGCGACATTGACCGAAGATACCATTCTTTAGGCGTGTGGGGTTATCAACGACCACTCGCCGCAATGTTTTGTTTATCGGGAACTTTTAGCCGCAGAAAATGTCAATTATATAAAATAGTATAGGCTTATGGAAATTTTTGCAAAAAAATCCACAAAAACACTTGAAATTTTTCTTAAAATGTTGTATAATAGACTTGATTTTTTGACATGGCGGTTTACGTTTTGTCGCAAAAAAGAAGGTATAAGGAGATGAACCATATGTTCAATTTTATGGCACTGTGCGCTGATAATTCCGCGTTTCTCACGCCGTCCGACGACGGGTATTGGGGACTTGTGGCGTCTACGGTTATAACGGGTATCGCAGTCGTATTCCTTGCTCTGGCAATTCTTATCGGAATACTCTATCTTATGGGTGCGGTTCTCGGCAGAACCAAGAAAAAAGCTGAACCCGCAAAAACGGAAGCTCCCGCTGTTCAGCCTGTTATTGAAGCTGTTAAGGAAGCGGACGAAGACGACGAGGTTATCGCGGTTATTTCCGCAGCTATCGCGGCATACGGCGAGGCTGAGGGAAAACAGTACCGCATAACGGGCGTCAAGAAACGGGATAAGGCGCAGCGTTCCGGCTGGAGTGCCGCCGGCGTTATCGAAAACACAAGAGGCTTTTGATTAAGCGCTGACAAAAAGCGGAAAGGTATGGTCACAAAACATGATTGAAGTTTTTCTTAAAACAGTTGCGGATCTGTGGCAGGAATCCGCATTCTGCAACATAACATTGCCGCAGGGAATAATGCTGCTCATTTCCTTTGTACTTATGTACCTCGCGATAGTGAAGGGGTATGAGCCTATGCTTCTGCTCCCTATCGCTTTCGGTATGGCTCTTACGAATATTCCGGGCGCTGAAATGTATCACCCTGAGTTCTTCCTTACAACAAATGTTGATTACGGTCAGGTGCTGCACGACGGCGGCTTGCTGGATATAATTTACCTAGGCGTAAAATTGCAGTTGTTCCCGCCGCTTATATTCCTCGGAATCGGCTGTATGACCGACTTCGGTCCGCTGATTGCTAACCCGAAGAGCTTCTTCCTCGGCGCGGCGGCGCAGGGTGGTATCTTCTTTACATTCCTCGGCGCGTGCGCGCTTGCTTCTACGGGAATCGTTGATTTCTCGCTTCGTCAGGCGGCTTCTATCGCCATTATCGGCGGTGCGGACGGTCCTACGGCAATCTACCTCACTTCAAAGCTCGCTCCCGAAATGCTCGGTTCTATAGCGGTCGCGGCGTATTCGTACATGGCGCTCGTTCCCGTTATCCAGCCGCCTATAATGCGTGCGCTCACAACGAAGAAAGAACGCCTTGTTAAAATGGGTCAGCTCCGTCAGGTCACAAAGCGCGAAAAGATTATTTTCCCGATTGCCGTTACAATAATCGTTTCGTTCCTCGTTCCGTCGGCAACTCCTCTCGTAGGTATGCTGATGCTCGGTAACCTTTTCAAGGAGAGCGGCGCTGTTGAACGTCTTGTAAAGACCGCTTCAAACGAACTTATGAACATTATTACGATCATGCTCGGCGTAACGGTCGGTGCGACTGCTACTGCGGCAAACTTCCTGAGCATGAGAACAATTATGATTATCGTGCTCGGTCTTATCGCTTTCTGTATCGGTACAGCCTGCGGCGTTCTTCTCGGAAAGCTCATGTATCTTCTCTCGGGCGGAAAAATCAACCCGCTTATCGGCTCTGCGGGCGTATCCGCAGTTCCTATGGCTGCGCGTGTTTCACAGAAGGTCGGTCAGGAAGAAAACCCCTCGAACTTCCTGCTCATGCACGCAATGGGTCCGAACGTAGCCGGCGTTATCGGCTCGGCTGTTGCGGCGGGCGTACTGCTTGCAATATTCGGTTAAAAATGCTACAGCACTGCAATTTCGGTTGCGGTGCTGTTTTTTGTGCAAATTTGTAATATCAATGTAGACTTTTCGCAAAAAATGTGATATAATAAAAAGGAATAATAAAAGCGCGAAATCGCGCGCAGAGGAGAACAAGATGAACTTGCTGCACATGAAATACGCGGTTGAAATCGCCGAAACGAATTCGATAAATAAAGCTGCCGAAACGCTTTATGTCGGACAATCGGCGCTCAGCCGCGCAATAAAAGAACTTGAAACGACGCTCGGAGTAACGCTTTTTGAACGCAGCGCGAAAGGAATGTTTCTTACTCCCGACGGAGAGATTTTTGTGCGGTACGCCAGAACGGTTCTGAAGCAGATTGACGCTATCGAAAATATGTTCAGCAACGGAAATGTCAGCAAAAAGCGTTTTTCGATCTCTGTTCCCCGCGCAAGCTACATTACGAGCGCTTTTGCTTCTTTTTCAAAGTCGCTGGACAACAGCTCGGAGGTCGAGGTTTTCTATAAAGAAACCAACGCTATGCGCGCGATAAAAAATATATTGCAGGAAGATTATAAGCTCGGAATAATCCGTTATGCGGAGAGCTATGACCGTTATTATAAGAGCATGATGGACGAAAAAGGGCTTGAATATGAGCTTATAACCGAGTTTCGCTACCTTCTGCTGCTAAACGAAAAAAGTCCGCTCGCAGAAAAGGAAACGATAACTTTCGATGATCTGAAAGATTATATGGAGATCGCGCACGCCGACCCGTATGTGCCGTCAATGCCTTTTTCGGAAGTTAAAAAAGAGGAGCTGCCCGACAATTCCGGCAGGCGTATATTTGTTTTTGAGCAGGGAAGCCAGTTTGAGCTTCTTGCGGAAAACCCCGAAACATTTATGTGGGTGTCGCCTGTTCCCGAAAAAACGTTGAAGCGATATGGACTGGTTCAGCGAGTTTGCGGCGAAAATAAGCGCGTTTACAAGGATCTGCTTATTCACCGCCGCGATTATACGCTTTCCGCTCTGGACAGCCTTTTTGTTGAAAATCTTGTCAGGTCTAAGCGTGAAACGTTTGCACAGTTAGCATAAAGGAGAGATATATGAAACTTTTTATCGCGTCTGATATACATGGAAGCGCATATTACTGCCATTTGATGCTTGAACGTTATAAAGCTGAAAATGCGGACAGGCTGCTTTTGCTCGGAGATATTCTTTACCACGGTCCGCGTAATGACCTGCCGAAAGAATATGCGCCGAAGCAAGTCATCGCCATGCTAAATGAAATAAAAAACGAAATTTTATGCGTAAGAGGAAACTGCGATGCCGAGGTCGATCAGATGGTGCTTCAGTTTCCTATAATGGCTGATTATGCCGTCCTTGAAATTGACGGAAGAACAATATATGCGACTCATGGACATATTTATAACGAAAGCAATCTTCCGCCGCTTCGCAAAGGGGATATTTTGCTTCACGGACACACGCACGTTCCGAAGTGCGCGATACATGAGGATTATATCTGCATGAACCCCGGCTCAGTCTCGCTGCCCAAAGAAGATACACACCACGGGTACATGATACTCGAAAACGGCAAATTTTTCTGGAAGGATATTTCCGGTGAAAATGTGGGCAAATATCACGAATAACACGCACGTAAAATTGTAAAATAAACGTATTGGCGTTTGATTTTGATTTCGCTAACAGGCATATCGATACCTGCAATACCTATATGAGAAAACGGCAATTCACAAACTTCGCGAAAACTGTTAAAATAAAGACAGAAAAAGAAGCGGAGGTGATAATTCTGAAAGAAACTGAAATTTCCCGTGCGGCGCTCGGGCGTATACCGATTTATCTGAAATATCTTGAATCGCTGCCTGAGGAAACGGAAAATATTTCCGCAACGTCAATCGCAAAAGCTCTGGGGTTTGGCGAAGTACAGGTCAGAAAGGATCTGGGTGCATTGTGCGGTTCAGGAAAGCCGAAAATAGGGTATTCTACAGCTGAACTTATCGTCTGTCTGAAGAATTTTATTGGTGGCAGGAACGGTGAAACGGTGATTGTCGGCGCAGGAAAGCTCGGAAGAGCGCTTCTTGACTACGGCGGCTTCGGGCAGTTCGGGTTATCGCTGCTTGCGGCGTTTGACGCAAAGACTGCTGCGGAAGAAAGATCGGACAGTGGAAAGCCGATTTTGCCTATGTCGTTTTTCTCTGAATTCTGCACGGAAAACAATGTAAAGATCGGCATTATAGCGGTTCCGGCGGAAGCGGCACAGAGCGTCTGCGACCTGTTTATCGAAAACGGAATAAAAGCGATATGGTGCTTCGCTCCGTGTCGGCTCGCTGCGCCGGCGGATGTGATGATCCAATATGAAAATATGGCACTTTCCCTTGCACACCTTAAATCTCAGATAACAAATTAACAGGAGGTATCGTATGGAAACACAGGAAAGAAAAATCGTTGACGGCGTTGAAGCTCTCGAGGACGCTTTAAAGCGCGTTAAAGAGGCACAGAAGCGATTTGCGACCTACACGCAGGAGCAGGTTGACAAAATCTTTTTTGCCGCCGCTTCAGCTGCAAACAAAGCGAGAATACCGCTTGCTAAAATGGCGGTCGAAGAAACCGGCATGGGCGTTGTGGAAGATAAGGTCATTAAGAATAATTACGCTTCCGAATATATTTACAACGCTTACAGAAACACAAAGACCTGCGGAGTTATCGAGGAGGACAAGGCTTACGGAGTAACCAAGATCGCCGAGCCTATCGGCGTTATCGCGGCGGTTATTCCCACAACAAACCCGACCTCGACCGCTATTTTCAAGTGCCTTATTGCCCTTAAAACAAGAAATGCAATTATAATCAGCCCTCACCCCCGTGCGAAGAAGTCTACTATCGCTGCGGCAAAGCTGGTTCTCGACGCAGCAGTCGCTGCGGGCGCTCCTGAAAATATAATCGAGTGGATAGATGTTCCGAGCCTTGATATGACCAATCTTGTCATGAAAGAATCTGATATTATCCTTGCAACGGGCGGTCCCGGAATGGTCAAGGCTGCATATTCAAGCGGCAAGCCCGCTCTCGGCGTAGGCGCGGGAAATACCCCCGCGATAATCGACGAAACGGCTGATATTGTGCTCGCCGTAAGCTCGATTATCCATTCTAAGACGTTCGATAACGGTATGATATGCGCTTCCGAGCAGTCGGTTATCGTTCACAAGAACGTTTACGACGCAGTAAAGGACGAATTTGCAAACCGCGGCTGCTATTTCCTTGACCCCGAGGAAACCGAAAAGGTAAGAAAGACAATTATTATCAACGGCGCACTCAACGCAAAGATAGTAGGTCAGCCCGCAGCGAAGATTGCGGAACTTGCAGGCGTTAAGGTTCCCGAGGGAACGAAAATTCTTATCGGCGAGGT
>USOZ01000078.1 GCA_900556525.1 uncultured Oscillospiraceae bacterium
AATTTCACCTCCGCAATGCTCGTAAAGACCATAGCTAAAGCGGACACCGCCGAGGTGAAGCGCGTCGAGCTTCATATGCACAGCAATATGTCGGATATGGACGCAGTGACCCCGCCCGCCGACCTGATAAATCAGGCATATAAGTGGGGACACCCCGCAGTCGCAATAACCGACCACGGAAATGTTCAGGCGTATCCCGAAGTTATGGGCGCTTGGGACAAGATAATGAAGAACGACAAGGAAACGAAGTTTAAGGTCATCTACGGTATGGAGGCGTATTTCGTAAACGACGAAAGCACGCTTATAGAGGGCTGCACCTCGCGCCCGATAAACGACGAGATAATAATTTTCGACCTTGAAACAACGGGACTTAACGCGGGAGAAGAGCGCATCACCGAGATAGGCGCGGTAAAGCTGAAAAATCTCGAGGTCGTGGACGAATTTCAGACATTCGTAAACCCCGAAAAGCCAATTCCCGCCAACATTACCGAGATAACGGGAATTGACGACAGCATGGTTGCGAACGCGCCGCTCGAACATGAGGCGCTGCACCGTTTTGTTGAATTTTGCGGGAACGCTCCGCTTGTCGCGCACAACGCGAAGTTCGATATGTCGTTTGTCCGTGCGGGCTGCAACCGCTGCCGCATACCCTACAAGGCGGACAGCATTGATACGCTCGCGCTTTGCCGCGCGATAATCCCCAACAAAAAGAGCTATACGCTTGACGCAATGGCGGCGCATTTCAAGCTGGGCAATTTCAATCATCACCGCGCTATCGACGACGCGAAGATGCTTGCGAACATTTTTATAAGCCTCGTCGGAGAGAGCCGTAAGGGGCGCACGATAGAAAAGCTGGGCGACCTTAACCTCGCAGCGGGAAAAATGGACGTAAAGAAAATGCCGAGTTTTCACCAGATAATACTTGTCAAGAACAACACGGGTCTGAAAAATCTTTACCGTCTTATAGGTATGTCGAACCTCAGTTATTATTATAAAAAGCCGCGCATACCTATGTCGGAGCTGAAGAATTACCGCGAGGGACTTATTCTCGGAAGCGCCTGCGAAGCGGGCGAACTGTACCGCGCTATTGTCGAGGGAAAATCCGAGGAGAAAATCGAGGAGATTGCGAAGTTCTACGACTATCTTGAGATACAGCCTATCGGCAACAACGCGTTTATGCTCCGCAACGGAACGGTCAAATCCGAGCTTGAACTTCAGGCGATAAACCAACGTATCGTTGAGCTTGGCGATAAGCTCGGCATACCAGTTGTGGCAACCTGCGACGTGCATTTCATGCGCGCGGAGGACAGCATTTTTCGTGAGATATTACAGGCGGGACAGGGCTATCAGGACGCGTCGAATCAGCCGCCGCTCTACCTGCGCACGACGGACGAAATGCTCGAAGAATTCGCTTATCTCGGCGCTGAAAAGGCGTACGAGGTGGTAGTTGAAAATACCAACAGGATCGCCGATATGATCGAGCGGATACGTCCTATTCCGAAAGGAACGTTCACGCCGCACCTCGACGGCGCGGAGGAAGAGCTTCAGCAGCTTTGCTGGGACAGAGCAATGGACTGGTACGGCTATGAGGGCGTTATTCCCGATATTGTAAAAAATCGGCTTGAACGCGAGCTTCAATCCATTATAAAATACGGCTTCTCGGTACTTTACATGATCGCGCAGAAGCTGGTTGCATTCTCCGAAAAGAACGGCTATCTCGTCGGTTCGCGTGGATCGGTAGGCTCGTCGTTCGTTGCGATAATGTCGGGTATTTCCGAGGTAAATCCTCTCCCGCCGCATTACCGCTGCAAGAAATGCCGCTGGAACGAGTTCATAACCGACGGGTCGGTCGGCTCAGGCTTCGACCTGCCGGCGAAAAAGTGCCCTAAATGCGGCGAGGAAATGTTCCGCGACGGTCACGATATCCCTTTTGAAACGTTCCTCGGCTTTAAGGGAGATAAAGCGCCCGATATCGACCTTAACTTCTCGGGCGAGGTTCAGTCGAAGGTACATAAATACACGGAGGATCTGTTCGGTTCCGACCACGTTTTCAAGGCGGGTACAATTTCCGCCGTTCAGGAAAAGACAGCCGAGGGAATGGTCGTTGTTCCGAACGATTACGATATTTACGATTTCTCCGCCGTTCAGCGACCCGCCGACGACGCGACGAAGGACATTATCACAACGCACTTCGACTTCCACGCGCTGCACGATACCATACTAAAGCTCGACGAACTCGGACATGATGTTCCGACCCTGTACAAGCACCTTGAGGACATGACGGGGATAAAAATTGCCGACGTTTCGACCTCCGACGAAAAGGTGTACAGCCTGTTCACGTCACCCGAAGCGCTCGGGATAACCGAAGCTGAAACGGGAATAAAGGTCGGAACATACGGTCTGCCCGAATTCGGAACGAACTTCGTTATCGGAATGCTGCTTGAATCCAAGCCGAAAAATTTCTCGGATCTGCTACAGATCTCGGGACTTTCACACGGTACGGACGTATGGCTCGGCAACGCGCAGGAGCTTATCGCGAACGGAACCTGCACGATCAGTGAGGTTATCGGAACGCGTGATAATATCATGGTCTATCTGCTTCATAAGGGACTTGAACCGAGCCTTGCGTTTAAGATAATGGAAATAACCCGAAAGGGAAACGCTACGAAGCTGTTCACAGACGAAATTTATCAGGCGTTTAAGGACAACAATGTTCCCGACTGGTACGTTGAGAGCTGTAAAAAAATCAAGTATATGTTCCCGAAAGCGCACGCTGCCGCGTATGTTACGGGCGCGGTAAAGCTCGGCTGGTATAAAATTTATCATCCGTCAGAATTTTATGCTGCAATTCTCACGAAACACACGGAAAATATCGAAATTCGTATCGCGCTTCAAGGTAAGGACGCGGTAAAGGCGAGAATGCAGCAAATTCAGGCAAATCCCGACGCAACGCCGAAAGAAAAGTCCACATACGAAGCGTTCCTGCTCGTTCACGAAATGCTCTGCCGCGGGATAAAGTTCCTGCCCGTTCATTTCGAGAAGTCGCACGCGACGAAGTATGTTATTGAAAACGGCGATCTGCGGCTTCCTTTCCTGTCGGTCGAGGGCTGCGGAGAAAATGCGGCAAACGCACTCTACGACGCTATTCAGCGGCATGATTATATCAGTATTGAGGACTTGCGCAGCCAGTCGGGGCTTAACGGTTCGACTATGGATAAGCTCGAAACGTCGTAAAATTCAAGCCCGGGCGTTACCGCCTCGGTATATCCGCGGCTGAGAAAAATGCCGCGCAGCTTTGCGTCCGCCGCTCTGAGCGCAACACATTCGTCAAACAGCAGGTCGCGTGTTCCCTCGGGGGTAAGCAGGTCGTATCTCTTCATTGTCTTATACGCGAAAGGCCGCCTTATGGTAATGCGCCCCGATTCGACAATGCCTATCGCGCGTCTTGTCGGGACGCGTCTGCGTGAAGAAGTTTTCCCGCTGAAGCTGTTTTACAGCCAGACGATATATCGCGTAAACCCGAAAAACAGCGGACGTGACGATGAATTTTTCCAGAGCGGAATAGAAATAATCGGCGGAGATGTGCGCCGTTCCGACCTTGAGGCGCTGTCCGTTGCTATTGACGTAATGGCGGCGTTCGAGGCGGAGGATTACCGCTTTGAAATAGGCGACAGTGCATTTTTCGCGATACTCTCGTCGCAGCTCGGGCTTAACGAGGAGCAGCTTGACGAGGTACGCACGCTTGTGCAGAACAAGAACTACTGCGAGCTTTCGGAGTGCCTTTCCGTTCACTGCGGAAATCCCTACGCGACTGCGCTCGCGCAGCTCCCGAAGCTGTTCGGCGGCAGAGAAGTGTTCGACGAAGCGGAAAAAATTCTTCCCGACGAGAACACGAAATTTGTTCTAAAAAGACTCCGTGAGCTTTATGATAACCTTTGTGCTCTCGGCGCGGGCGAACGCGTGACGGTCGATCTCGGCATGGTGAGCCGCAACGAGGATTACTACACGGGAGTTGTTTTCAAAGGCTATGCGGCGGGTTACGGAATGCCTGTTCTGACGGGCGGACGTTACGACAAGCTGATTTCAGATTTCGGAGTTGATATGCCTGCGACGGGCTTTGCGGTGAATGTAAACGCGGTCGCGCGCCTTATCATGAACAATGCGCAGGGTCGGCTGACTAAGCTCCCCGATGTTGTTGTATTCGCGGAGGAGGACAGCCTTGTAGAGGGTATGCTGCATTGCCGCGAGCTTATTTCCGACGGACTTACCGCCGACCACGCGGATTTTAAAACGCTTGACGAGGCAAAGGCTTACGCAGAAGAACGGGGAATACAGCGGCTTGACGTTGTTTCGGGCGGAGATGTAACGATACTGAATCTCTCCGACGGAAAGGAAGAGTGAAATGAGCGAAAATAAGACTCTCAGAATTGCGCTTACAAAGGGCAGGCTTGAAAAGGACACAGTAGGACTTTTCGAGAAGATAGGATTTGACGTTACTCAGCTTCGCGAAAAGGGCAGAAAGCTCATTCTTCCCGTCCCGGGGCAGAATATCGAGGTAGTTCTCGCGAAAGCGGCGGACGTTATCACTTATGTTGAACACGGCGCGTGCGACCTCGGCGTTGTCGGAAAAGATACGATAATGGAGCATGGCGGAAAATACTTTGAAATCGCCGACCTCGGCTTCGGAAGATGCCGTTTTGCACTTGCGGTTCGCCGCGGGGACGGATTTTACGGCGGATACGGAGTAAAGACCGTCGCTACTAAATATCCCGCCGTGACCCGCGCATTTTTCGAGCGGAAGAAAATGGACGTTGAAATAGTAAAGATCGAAGGCTCGGTAGAGCTTGCGCCGCTGCTCGGGATTGCCGACGGTATCGTTGATATAGTTGAAACGGGAACGACGCTGAAAGAAAACGGGCTTGTGGTTTTTGAGGACGTTGCACCTATCTCCGCTAGACTTATCGTGAACACGGTAAGCATGAAGCTGAAAAAGGAAAGCATTGACGAACTGACCGAAAAGATGATTAAAGCGCTTGAATAAGCCGAAAGGAAAGAAAAATGATTGAAACTATCTATGCTGACGGAAGCGAAAAGGCTTTTTTAAAGGAAGTTGAACGCCGCAGCAGTGAAATAAACGAAGATGTCGAAAAAATTGTAAAAAATATTATCGCGGACGTAAAGCAGAACGGCGACAAGGCGGTAAAAGCCTATACCGCGAAGTTCGACTGCGCCGAGACGAAGTGCTACCGCGTTCCCGATGAGATGATTCAGGACGCGCTTACCGAGGCTGACCCCGATTTTGTGAACGCAATGCTCAACTGCGTTGAAAATATCACAAAATTCCACGAAAAACAGAAACAGAACGGCTATATGATGACCGACGAGCGCGGAGTTAATCTTGGCAGACGCGTGAGAGGACTTGATAAGGTCGGTCTGTACGTTCCCGGCGGCACGGCTGCTTATCCGTCGTCCGTTTTGATGAACGCTATCCCCGCAAAAATCGCGGGCGTAGGCGAAATAGTCATGGTCACTCCGCCGCTTAAAGACGGAACGCCAAACAAGGACATTCTCGTAGCGGCTGCGCTCTGCGGAGTTGACAAGATATTCATGTGCGGCGGTGCGCAGGCGGTTGCGGCGCTCGCTTACGGAACGGAAGAGATACCGAAGGTTTCAAAAATAGTTGGACCCGGAAATATTTTCGTAGCAACGGCTAAAAAGCTGCTCTACGGAACGGTTGACATTGACATGATCGCGGGACCGAGCGAGATACTTATTGTCGCGGACGACAGTGCAAACCCGAAATATCTCGCCGCTGATCTCATGTCGCAGGCGGAGCATGATAAAATGGCAAGCGCTATACTTATTACGACCAGCGAGAAGATTGCAGAGGAAACGACTGCCGAGCTTGAACGTCAGGTTAAGCTCATGTCGCGTGAAGAAATAATCCGCACTTCGCTTGAAAATTATGGCAAGATAATTGTCACAAAGACAATGGAGGAGGCGTGCGCGCTCGCGGACAGCCTTGCGCCCGAGCATCTTGAAGTCGTTGCGCGAAACCCACTCGAATATATAGGAAAGCTCGACAACGTAGGTTCGCTTTTCCTCGGACAGTATTCGCCCGAGCCGCTCGGCGACTACTATGCAGGTCCGAACCATGTTCTTCCGACAAGCGGAACGGCGCGCTTTTTCTCGCCGCTTTCCGTTGACAGTTTCATCAAAAAGTCGAGCTATATCTATTACACGCCCGACGCGCTCAACGAAGCCGCTGACGACGTAATTCTCGTTGCGGAGCGCGAACGGCTGACCGCTCACGCTAATTCAATAAAGGTCAGAATTGAGGATTTAAGAAAGTAATGTATCAGCTTACGGAAAAATTGAGGGAGCTTGTTCCCTATGAGCCGATTTCAGGTGAATATAAAATACGTCTTGATGCGAACGAGAGCTTTTTTGTTACGCCCGCCGAGGTTATCGCGCGCGCGGCGGAAAAAGCGGCGCTCAACCGCTATCCCGACCCTTATGCGAAGTGCGCGGTTGACGCTTTCGCGGGATTTTACGGGATCTCACCCGACACGGTAACTGCGGGAAACGGAAGCGACGAGCTTATCAGTATTCTTACGGGCTGCTTTCTGAAAAAAGGTGAAAAAGTGCTTTGCTTTTCGCGCGATTTTTCAATGTACAGCTTCTATTCATACCTGTATGAGCTTGAAGTTCTTGTTATGGAAAAAGAACCCGACCTCACCATTGATGTGGACAAGGCTATCGCCTGCGCGAACGAAAACAACGTGCGCTGCATAATCTTTTCAAACCCCTGTAACCCGACCTCGCTCGGGCTGAAAAAGGCGGACGCGAAGCGGCTTATCGAAAATGTAAACGCGCTTGTCGTGCTCGACGAGGCGTACATGGATTTCTGGGACGAGAGCGAAAGTTTTCTCGGCGACGTTGAGAAATATGATAACCTTATCGTACTGCGCACCTGCTCGAAAGCGCTTGCAATGGCGGGGATACGCCTTGGGCTGGCGGTTACAGACAAGGTGAAAACAAACGCGCTGCGTGCCGCAAAGTCACCGTATAACGTCAATTCCGTAACGCAGCTCATTGCGGCGGAAGTGCTTTCCGACCGTGAACTGCTTATAAAAAATACGGCTGAAGTAAAGCGCTCGATCCGTGAGCTTTACACCATGCTTACGGAGCTGAACTGCCCTTATTTCGAGAAAATTTACGATACGGTAACCAATTTTGTATACATAAAGTGTGAAAAATGCAGGGAAGTATATGAATATCTGCTCAGCCGCTCGATCGCGGTGCGCTGCATGAACGGATATTTAAGAATAACCTGCGGAACGGCGGAGGAAAACCGCGCGGTTGCAGCTGCTATTGCGGATTTCCGCGCGTAAAGGAGTAATCATGAGAACTTCGGTTATTGAGAGAAAGACAAAGGAAACGGATATTCGCGTCGCGCTCGGCGTTGACGGCACGGGCATTTACGAAATCGATACGGGTATCGGATTTTTTGACCATATGCTGACCGCGCTCGCTGTTCACGGCGGGTTCGACCTTACCGTAAGCTGCAAGGGCGACCTTAATGTTGACGGGCATCACAGCGTTGAGGACGTTGGGATATGCCTCGGAAAAGCGTTTGCTCAGGCGTTCGGCGATAAGGGCGGGATCGCGCGCTACGGCTCGGCATGTTCAGAAGCCCCTTGTACGGG
>USOZ01000079.1 GCA_900556525.1 uncultured Oscillospiraceae bacterium
GGCTCGCGCGATTTTTCCGCGCGTCCTTTTCGTAAAGACTTCCGCGGCAAAGCAGATTTTCCTCGACCGTCAGTATATCGTCAAGGCAGTTCTGCTGCCAGACAATGCCTATCTTTCGGCGGATAAGCTCGTTTTCCTTTCCGAGCGCGTGTCCGCAGACGGTGACATTTCCGTCCGTCGGTTCAAGAAGCGTTGCAAGCATATTGATGACCGTGGATTTTCCCGCGCCGCGACCCGCAAAAGCGTCTGGGAAACGGTCGGGAAGCTGCGCAGCGACTACGGAATGACCGTTTTTCTTACCACTCATTACATGGAAGAAGCGGCGCAGGCAAACCACATCGTCCTGCTTGACAGCGGAAAAGTCGTTGCGTCGGGCACTCCGTTTGAGCTGAAAGAGCGTTTTGCACACGATTCGCTGAAAATTCAGCCGAAAGATACCGCGCAGATACAGGCGGAACTCGACAAGCTCGGATTTGAACATATAGAGCGCGAGGGGATTGTTATAGTTCCGCTTAAAGCTACAGTTGACGCGCTTCCGATACTCGAAAAGCTCGGCGAAAAGATAAACGGCTTCGAGGTCGTACAGGGAACTATGGACGACGTATTTCTGAACGCCTGCGGCAAGGCGCTGAATGACTAAGGGGAGGAACAAAAAATGAAACAGACAACAACACTTATCGGGCGCAATCTCAAGCGCTATTTCCGCGACAGGGGAACGGTTTTCTTCTCGCTGCTCACAATGCTCATCGTTATCGCGCTCATGCTTTTCTTCCTCGGCGATATGAACATACAGAGCATTGTCAACACGGCAGATGAAATGCACATAAGCAATCTGGATCAGGTCGAAAGCAACGCGAAAATATACTTCCTGCTTTGGACGGTCGCGGGCATTCTCGCGGTAAACACGGTAACGGTAACGCTTACGCTTATCGGATTTCAGATAAAGGATTCGTCCGAGCACAGAATGCAGAGCTTTTTCGTTTCGCCCGTTTCGCGGCTGAAAATCTCGCTCGGATATATCGGCGCGGCTTGGATCTGCTCAATGATAATCGGGATTATCACGCTCATTATTTCCGAAATTTACGTTGTTTTGCAGGGCGCGCAGGCGTTTTCAATCCTTGAAAATCTTGAAATAATCGGAATGGTCGCGGCAAATTCGTTCACATACGCGGCGCTTATGAACCTTATTTCGCAGTTCGTCAAAAACGAGGGCGCTTGGTCGGGCTTCGGGACAGTTATCGGAACGCTTGTGGGATTTCTCGGCGCAATATACATTCCCATGGGCGTGCTTCCCGAGGGCGTTCAGACGTTCCTCAAATGCACGCCCGTACTCTACGGAACTTCAATGCTCCGCAGCGTTATGACAGCTCACGCCTCCGAAACTCTTTTTGCGGATTTCGGCACGGAACTCAGCGAAACTGTCGCCGAGGAGTATGCGCGGGAAATGGGCGTTACGGTATCGTTCGGTGATGAGATACTGCCTGTTTGGGGAGAGGTTGCAATTATTCTGATTTGTGGTATAATATTAGCAGGCGCTGCGGTTATCGTTGCGCGCAGAAAGAGATTTTCGGACAGATAACCGACGAAAACGGAAATCTGCCCGAAAATGAAAGGAAATTATGATATGAAAATTACGATAGAGCCGCTCCCGCCAAACGGCGAAGAAGAGATCGTTATTCGCACAAACGATCTTGACGAGCAGCTCATGAAACTGATATTAAATATAAAATCGGGCAGAAATCCGTTTACGGGTTACCTCGATGACGGAAGTATTCGCGTTATCGACCCTAAAAATGTGTATTATTTTGAATCGGTCGACAACAAGGTGTTCGCTTACGGCGAAAAAGAAGTTTTTGAGATAAAAAGTAAGCTTTACGAGCTTGAAGAGCAGTTCAGCGGCACGGATTTCCTGCGCGTTTCAAAATCCGCCATTGTAAATCTTTCAAAAGTGCGCAAGCTGGTTCCGTCGATAAGCGGGCGGTTTGAGGCTGTTCTGAAAAACGGCGAAACGGTCGTTATTTCGCGGCAGTATGTCCCGCTGCTGAAAAAACATTTCGGACTTTAATACTAATTCCTAAAAGACGGGAAAGGATTTACGATATGAAAAAAATAACGAAACTGTTTTCACTCTGTTCGACAATTACGACCGCTACGCTTGTGATATGCACATTCTGGACGTTTATTAACACTATCAGTTCGGGCGGCGACATTATGACCGAAAAAATAAGCCTGCTTATCCTCCCGCAAATGCTCGTGGTCGGATTTGTTACGGGGCTTGGGACGCTGATAATTGTGGACAAGTACGACGTAAGCAAGCGCGAAGAAATTGTGCGCCGAAGCATACATTTTGTGTTTATATGCGCGGTGGTGCTCGGCTTCGGGGCGTGGTTTGAATGGTACAAGTTTACGGTTCCGGGCGTTCTGTTCATGATGCTTTCGATACTTGCGGTGTATGCCGCGACGTACTTCATCATGTATTATCGCAGCAAGCGGATCGCGGACAAAGTGAACGAAAAGCTGGAGCAGATGAATAAGGATAAATAATGGAAGGAGGTGTTGACCGTGAAAAGGATCAGGCTGCTGATACTGCCGATAATAGCCATTGTTCTGGAGATTTTGCCTTACGGAGCGGTATTGGTATTTGCGCCGTCGCCAACAGAAAGTGTAAGAGAAACGTTCTCATATTTTAGCCTAACGCCATTTGGATACGCTAATTTCGGACCGTTTTTAACCGCCTTGCTCACTTGCGTTGTTTTAGTGCTTGCGTTAATTTCAATCAAAAAAGAAAAATGTTGCAGGGCTGTATTCGCGGCTTCGCTGGCTGCGGCGATTATTTCGCTTTCGCCTTTGGTGTTTGGCGCGGAGTTTTACTCGGCGGTAGGCTGTATTATCACAATATTGCTTGCTGTTGAAAGTATTCTGGCAAAAATGTCGGAAAAATAACAAATTCAATAACAAAAAAGGCGGCTTCCGTTAAGAAGCCGCCTTTTCGTATGAACTTACTTATTGAAATATCTCTTGAGAAGTCCCTCAAAAGCCTTGCCGTGTCTTGCTTCATCCTTCGCCATCTCATGGACAGTATCGTGAATGGCGTCCAGGTTGAGTTCCTTAGCGCGCTTTGCGAGGTCGAGCTTGCCCTGTGTAGCGCCGTGTTCTGCGGCAACTCTCTTCTCGAGGTTTTCCTTTGTCGAGGGCGAAACTACCTCTCCGAGAAGCTCGGCGAACTTCGCAGCGTGTTCAGCTTCTTCATAAGCTGCCTTTTCCCAGTAAAGTCCGATTTCGGGGTAGCCCTCTCTGTGAGCAACTCTTGCCATTGCGAGGTACATACCGACTTCGGTACATTCGCCGGCAAAGTTAGCGCGCAGACCGTCGAGAATTTCCTTATCGGTAACAGCCTTAGCAATGCCTACTTCGTGTTCGCAAGCGAAAGAGAGCTTATCTTCGGCTTCCTTTTCGATGAACTTAGAGCCGGGAACTCCGCACTGGGGACATTTCTCGGGGGCGCTGTCGCCTGTATGAACATAACCGCAGATGGGACATACAAAAATTTTCATAATAAATTACCTTCCTTTTTTTATTTGGCACATCTCTCGTGCCGTTGATTTAAGTATACATTAACCGAGCGTGTTTGTCAATACTTTTTAAGAATTTTTTAGAATAATTCTAAAAATTTTCTTATATTTCATTAAATATGAGGAGTTTTGCACGCAACAATATGTGCGTAATTAACAAGAAAGTAAATAAATTAAAGCAAATAGCATTTTTGTCAAAAAATAATTAACGATATACCGTTGACAAACGCCGCAATGTATGCTATTATATAACTAACGGTATACCGTTGGCTGCGCATTGCTCTCCAAATGTGCAGAAAAACAAGGAGAAGAAAGGGAAAGTATGAAAAAGATCACAAAGATTTTGTCCGTTATCATGGCTGCGGTTATGCTTGTCGCGGCGCTGTGCGTTTCCGCGGGAGCTGAGAGCATTGAGGATACCGCAAAGGCAATCGACAGCGGGAAAAAGGTTTCGTTTACGCCAACTAGCCGCAGTTACAAAGATTACAAGGTTACGCTTTCAGAAAAAGGAACCTTAAAGCTGACTGTTACCACAAAAGCTGAAAAAGTAATAGTAAAAGTATTGAATAGCGACGGAAATGCGGTTGAACTTTCAGAGAAAGACATTTCTACCGGTTCAGCTTATTACAGCAGTTGGTATGGCAATACTGAACTGAATTGGAATAAAACTATGGAAAAATTCTCAGGTAAGCTTAGCTATAAATCGCTTGCCAAAGGAACATATTATATCAGAATATATAATTATAATGACGCTTTTTATGATGTCAAAGGCAAAATGAGCGTATCATTCAAATACCCACAGAAAACCGAGGAAGAAGCGGCGGACGGCACGATCTCATGCCTTAGCGTATCGCTGAAAAAGGGCGAGAGCTTGCAGTTCGGCGCGGTTATCGAGGGCGAGGGAACTGTCGAATGGAGCAGCACGAAGAAATCGGTTGCGGCAGTAAGTTCCGACGGAAAAATAACGGCAAAATCCAAAGGAACGGCAACGATCGAAGCAAAGCTCGGCAAATCGTCGGTAAAAATCAAGGTCAATGTAACGGAATAAACAAAAAGGGCAGTAACGCGATTAGCGATACTGCCCTTTACGATTTGAATTATAAGCTGTCTGCGAGGTCGAGAATGAGCTTTTCGGTCTTTTCCCAGCCGAGGCACGGGTCTGTGATAGACTTTCCGTAAACGCCTTCTTCGGCTTTCTGCGAGCCGTCCTCAATGTAGCTTTCAATCATAAGTCCCTTGATGAAGCCGTTGAGGTCGTTATCATGGCGCTTGCTGAAAAGAACTTCCTTAGCAATACGGATCTGTTCGAGGTAATGCTTGTTGGAGTTCGAGTGGTTGCAGTCCACGATAACCGAACGGTTTACGAGGTTTTTCGCGTTGTACATTTCGAGCAGCAGCTTGAGATCCTCGTAGTGATAGTTCGGGATAGCCTGTCCGTGCTTGTTTACGAATCCGCGCAGGATAGCGTGCGCATAGGGATTGCCCGTTGTTTCAACTTCCCAGCCGCGGTAGAGGAAAATGTGGCTGTTCTGAGCAGCCGTGATAGAGTTGAGCATTACGGAATAATCGCCGCCCGTGGGGTTTTTCATTCCGCAGGGGATATCCATTCCGCTCGCAACAAGACGGTGCTGCTGATCTTCGACCGAACGTGCGCCGACAGCAACATATGAGAGCAGGTCGGAAAGATAGCGATAGTTCTCGGGGTAAAGCATTTCGTCTGCGCAGACGAAGCCTGTTTCCTTTATCGCACGCGAATGAAGCTCACGCACGCGGATAAGACCTTCGAGCATATCTTCCTTTTTCATAGGGTCGGGCTGATGAAGCATACCCTTGTAGCCCTCGCCCGTTGTGCGGGGCTTACCCGTGTAAATGCGGGGGATAATGAATATCTTGTCCTTTACCTGTTCCTGAACGCCGACAAGTCTGCTGATATAGTCGAGAACGGGTTCTTCCTTATCCGCAGAGCAGGGACCGATGATGAGCAGCAGGCGATTGTCCTTGCCCTCGAAAATGTCACGGATCTCCTTGTCTTTCTGCGCTTTTATTTCCGCGACCTTTTCGGTAACGGGGTAAAGCTCTTTTATTTCCTTTGGGATAGGGAGCTTTCTGTTGAAGTTCATTCCCATCTTCTTTTGTTCCTTTCGTTTAATTATACGACAAAAGCGAATTTACATCGGTAAATCCGCTTTTAGGTTATATATCTGATTAAAATTCGTCGTCCTCTTCAGCGAGGGTCTCAAGCTTCTTTCCGAAGAAATCGCCGAGCTTTTCGCAGGATTCAACCATGCTCTTCATTTCCTTTTCGGAGAATGTGCTCTTCATTTCCTCAACAAGATTCTTGTGATACTTGCGGTGCATTGTGTAAGCCTTTTCGCCCTTGCTTGTGAGCTTTACTCTTACGGAACGTCCGTCGTTTGCACAGCCTGTCTTCTCAACGTATTTCTTGAGTGTAAGTTTATTTATAGCAACAGTTGCCGAAGGTCTTGTTATATCCATTTCAGCGGCGATAGCGCTTATTGTCGGGCCTTCTTCGCCCTTTGTGCCGCACTTAACACATTCGAGCAGGTGCATTTCGTTAATTGTGAGGTTAACGCTGCGCTCAAGCTTGAGTGTTTTCTCTTCAAGCTTCATTGCATTGTGATAAAGCTTGATCATAAACTTGTTGAAATCGAATTCGCTCATAATTGTACTCCTTTTCCGGCTTAAAGCCATGTGCTAAAAATTTGGTATGTGCGTTATATTTCTAAGTTCCTCTGCTTATGATTATAGCACATCTTTTTTAGAAAGTCAACACTTTTCTGAATTTTTTTTAAAGATTTAGAAAAAAGACGCTTATTTACGGGCATTTTTGTTGCGGCGCAAGAAAAAATATGGTATACTTGTAGTGCAAAAAATAAAGGTCGCCTCTAAAAACCTCGTTTGAGTGAAAATGTGTATAGTACACCACCTGCTTCTTCAAACCTCCTCGTAAGGCATACAGCCTTACTTCGTCGGCTTTCCTCGCATTCGGCGTACTCTACCCATTTTCCCTTTTCAAACCGGTTTTTAGAGGTGACCTAAAGTTGGAGCTGATTTATATGAAAATTGTTATTACCGACAGCGATACCGTTTCTACGGGCGATATTGCTTTTTCGGGATTTGCCGCATACGGGACTGTTATACGCTACGGGCTTACCGAGCCTGAGCGCGCCGCCGAGCGCATACGCGGCGCAGATATAGTCCTCTGCAACAAGACTCCCATGACCCGCGAGGTGCTGGAAAAGGCGGAAAATCTGAAATATATCGGGCTTTTCGCGACGGGCTGGAACAACGTTGACACAGAATACGCCAAAGAACGCGGCATTGTCGTTACAAATGTTCCGGGATATTCGACCGACGGCGTGGCGCAGCTCACCTTTTCGTATATTCTTGCCCTGTACAGCCGCATTTACGACTATAAAAACTCGGTACAGCGCGGCGAATGGATAAAAAGTCCGACGTTTTCGTATTTTCCTTATCCGATAACGCTTCTTTCGGGTAAAACTATCGGAATTGTCGGGTTTGGCGCTATCGGTAAAGCTGTTGCGGGAATTGCACGGGCATTCGGAATGAGAGTGCTTGTCCATACGAGAACGATTCGCGAAGAAAGCGGCGTTGAGTTTGTCGATTTTGACACTCTGCTTCGTGAAAGCGATATTGTTTCGCTGCATTGCCCGCTGAATGTGCAGTCCGAGGGAATGATGAACGCGGATACTTTCTCGAAAATGAAGGACGGCGCGGTATTTATCAACACTGCACGCGGACCGCTTGTTGACGAAAACGCGCTGCGCAGCGCTCTGGACAGCGGGAAGCTGCTCGGGGCGGGGCTTGATGTGCTTACGAAAGAGCCTATGGCGGAGGACTGCCCGCTTTTCGGCGCGGAAAACTGCATAATAACGCCGCATATCGCATGGGCGGCGCTTGAAACTCGGAAAAGGCTGGTCGAAGCTGTTGAGAAGAACCTCGCTGCGTACCTCGGCGGAAATCCGATAAACCGCGTATGCTGACGAGCCTTGGGATTTTTTAGGAAGTGCTGATTAAATCGGGTATGCAGATTGCGCAGACAGATTTTTCGTAGGATTGTATGA
>USOZ01000080.1 GCA_900556525.1 uncultured Oscillospiraceae bacterium
AATCTCCCCTATTCGTGACTGTAATCCTGTATCGTTCCCATGGCAAAATGTATTTTCTCTTTTAAATATTCCGTGTTTTCGCCAAGCCCCGCAAGCAGTCGGCACTTCTCCCCGTCAATGCAGTCCGCGCGCGTCGCGACCGCTATCCCGCATACCCCGAAAGCGACCGCCTCGGAATAAAGCTCGCGAAGCCGTTCGACAGGCGCGTATGTGTTTGTGTGAGCCTGAAAATATGCAATCATCTTCGCGGTCGGGTGTTTCGCCGAAATTCTTTCCTTTTCCTGTTCAAGCTGCCGCGTTACAGTCCCCGCAGAGGTAAAATATCCGCTTCCCCCGTCGCAGTAAGTGCAGCCGCCAACGCCCTTCGACCCGTCGATATTCGGACAGGTGAACCCGCAGTCGAGTACCGCCTTGAACACTTTTTCGCCGTAAGTGCGACGATTGTGGAAGCTGAGCGTATGATAGCGCTTGTTGTCGTCCGAGTATGCGAACGTCATACCGCAATCACCTTGCCGCTGCCATGAACCTCGGCGATTTCAAGCAGAAAATCGCGGTTCACCTGCGCGCCTATCGTGCCGAGAGACGTTATCATGCTGTTGTACGCAAGCTGCGGCGTGTTGTTCTGCGGGCTGAGGTGTCCGAGAAGAAGCGAGGAAGTCCCGCTTCGGACAAGCTCGCGCGCAAACGCCCCGCTGTCGCCGTTTGAGAGATGACCGCGGTTGGAACGGATACGTTCCTTTAAAACCGTGGGATAGTTCAGATTTCTGATGAGCATTTGCGGGTCGTAGTTGGATTCGAGCAGCACAAACCGACAGCCCAGCAGATTTTCACGAACCTCGGGTGTAACGTGTCCAAGGTCAGTGCAGACCGCCGCCTTTGTGCTGCCCGACGTGAACGTATAGCCAACGCTTTCGGCGCTGTCATGCGGCGTATGGAACGCCTGTGCAGAGAACGAAATCGGCGCTTCGGAGATCTCCCCGATAAGGTGAAGATTTGTTGGGCGCGAGACTTTTTCGCCCGAAATAAGCCTGTCCATAGTGCCCTCGGAGGCATACACGGGAATGTCTGTGTTCTTTGTGAGCTGGAGCAGCCCCGCGATATGGTCGGTATGCTCGTGCGTGATGAAAACCGCCTTAATATCGTCAAGGCTGCGGTCGATCTTCGCCAGCCCGTCGCGCAGCGCCCTGAAGCTGCACCCTGCGTCAACCAGAACACCCTCGCCGCCCTGCTCTATATAAGTGCAGTTCGCCTTGCTTGAGCTGCACAGTGATACAATTCGCATATGTAACCTCATAAAAATGGCGGGAAATCCCATTTGTTCATTCCCGCCCTGTCTTATATTATAATGCTTTTCTGATCGCGTCGGGGAAAGTGCGCTTTGTAATATCCGCGCCCATTTTCCGAAGCTTTAAATCCATGTTTTCATAGCCGCGCTCGATATGATAAATGTCCTCTATCTCGGTCGTTCCCTGTGTGCTGAGTCCCGCGATTATAAGCGCTGCTCCCGCGCGAAGGTCAGCCGCCTTAACGGGCGCGCCCGTGAGGTGATCCACGCCCTCAATTACCGCAACCTTTCCGTCTACGGAAATATCCGCGCCCATTCGGCGAAGCTCGTCCGCATATCTGAAACGGTTGTCGAAAATGCCCTCGTTTATGATGCTTGTCCCTTTTGCAAGAGTGAGCAGAGCGGCAAGCTGCGGCTGCATATCGGTCGGAAAGCCGGGGTGCGGCATTGTCTTTACCGAAATACGCTCGTAAGAATCCTGCCCGATAACGCGCACGCTGTCGTCATACTCCATAACTACCACGCCTATTTTGCGCAGCTTAGAGGTAATAGGTTCGAGGTGCTTCGGGATAACGTTTTTGATTATCGCGTCGCCTTTGGTTGCGGCAACCGCAATCATGAATGTTCCCGCCTCAATCTGGTCGGGAATGATCGAATAGTTCGCGCCGTGAAGGTGCGGAACGCCCTTTATTTTGATAACGTCGGTGCCTGCGCCCATAATATCGGCGCCCATCGAGTTAAGGAAATTCGCGAGGTCAACAATGTGCGGCTCTTTTGCCGCATTTTCAAGAATGGTAAGCCCCTCCGCCTTTACTGCGGCGAGCATGGCGTTTATTGTAGCGCCGACGGAAACTTTATCGAAGTAAACCTGCGTTCCGAAAAGAAAATCCGCCTGAATATCAACGATACCGTGTTCGATAGTGCATTTTGCACCGAGCGCGCGGAAGCATTTAAGGTGCTGATCCATCGGTCTGTCGCCGAGGTCGCAGCCGCCCGGCATAGGAACGCGGGCATGACGGAATTTGCTGAGCAAAGTTCCCAAAAAATAATAGGAAGCGCGCATAGAACGCGCAAGCTCATAGGGAACGGCAACATCGCGGACATTTTTCGGGTCAATGCGTATCGTGGAATTGTTCAGCACGGTAACCTCCGCGCCAAGCTCCCGCAGAATACGCAGGTCGATCGAAACATCGTTAATGTTCGGAACATTTTCAAGTGTACAAGGTTCGTCAGCGAGCAGAGCCGCCGGGATGATCGCAACCGCCGCATTTTTTGCGCCGCTTATCTCAACTTCGCCGGTCAGACGCTTTCCGCCGTTTATAATAAATTTTTCCAAAATATTACCTCTTGAAGTTTTATTTTTGCCGCCTATTCCCCATCTGCACAAGCGCAGAAAAGCGGCGCAGTGCGTTTGCAGAGGAGCAAAAGCACCGCCTGAATGGTATCCCGATAAAAAGAAATGCCTGATTTATCTTTATCCGGACACCGCGATACAAGGCACGCTTATTGGTATATTATAACACATAACGCGCCGAAAGAAAAGTCTTTTTTAACAAAATCTACGTTTTCACCATATATTTTTGACATTTCATCGGAATATATGCGGCAAAAATGTCAGCTTCGGTTTCCAAAAATATATTAAGTAATAAATTTCAGCTTCAAAGCCCTATTTTACGGGAAACAATGCGTCGGTTCGACATAATTGCATGAACCGACGCAAAGCAAATTCTATTTGTGCATAATTACCAAAAACGTATGTATCAAAACCTTATTTTCAGAATAAACGGTCAATCCGCCGATGTTTCAATGCTAACGAGCGTGTCGAGCGAATGTTCGGTAACTGGGGCTGTCGTTTCGGCGGGAGTTGTTGTTTCAACCGTTTCGGCAACTATCTGCGTTGTCGTGGTGGTCTTGCTGCCCTTTTTCGTTGTAGTTTCTTCCGTCTGAACAGGCTCGATGCGGATTATTTCCACATTTTCAATAACTATCGCGTCAAGAGGCTTTGACGAAATCCCCTCGCGGTCGTCAATTTCGTTTCCCGTAACGACCTCGCATGACGAAATTTTTTCAAGCACGTCGAATCCGTCGATAACCTGCCCGAAAACAGTTTCCTTTCCGTCCAGCTCATACAGACCGCCCTTTGCTTCGTATTTTTCGAGCACAGGCTGCGGGATTTTCTTGAGGTTATTCAGATATTCCTCATAGGTTTTCTTGTCCTCGGGAAGAAGCCTTGAAACGATCGACTCGTCCGCGAGCTGCTCCGAAAGATTTTCTATCGCGCCGGTTATATTCTGCGGAGTTTTATTGTCAACAATGTAAAACTGCGCAAAACTGCCCTTTGAGTTTGCCGCGAAGCAAAGCGCGCCGTAAAAATGCCTTGCGTTTTCGTTCACTTCTATCGGCACATAATCCGCGTCGGGGATTTCGCCGTCCGTTCCGTCGCCGTTGAGCGAACCGCCCTGGATCGCAAAATTGTCAATAACGCGGTGGATCGTTTTCATGTCGTAGTAGTCACGTTCGGCAAGCTCGATAAACTTTTCGACCGACTTCGGTGCCGCCTCGGGGAACAGCTTAGCCGTAATGTCGCCGTAGTCCATAATGCTTATGACCGCGTAAACGTCGCCGTCCTCAAGCTTTACGTCGCCGATATTTCCGACTGCCTTTTTCTCGCCGCCGCAGCCCGCAGCCGTGCAAATAAGCGCCGCTGCCGCCGTTAGTGCCGCAACTTTTTTCAGATAACCTCTCATTCGGAAGTCCCCCTCTCCGCCGCGTGATATTCGCCTATCGTTATGCTTTTCACCTTTATTTCTTCAACCGGACGCGCAGTTTCCTCGTCGACCTCCGAAGTCGCAATGTCCTCGATAACGTCGAAGCCCGAAATTGCCTGTCCGAAAACGGTATAGCTGCCCGCAATGTGGATAACTCCGCCTTTTTCAATATACTTATCGATCACTTCGTCGGGTACGCGGCGGTTTCCGTCGCTGTCCTTGAACGAGCGCAGTTCTTCAAGCTCCTCGTCGGTAAGGTTCTTGTTGTTCACCACGAAAAATCTGCTGTCGCCATAGCCGGCGTTGCCGTTGAACGAACAAAGCGCGCCCTTGAATGTCCAGAGATTTACCGAATATTCATTCGGGATAAGCTTTCCGTCGTTGGTATAGCCCTGCGTTCCCTCTTCGTTGCACGCGCCCGTAAGAAACAGCGCCTGCTCGAAAAGCCCGTAAATGTCCTTATCGTTGTAGAAGCCCTCGTTCGCGCGGTTCACGAAATTGTCGACCGTATTCGGCGCGTATTCGGGATAAAGCACGGCTTCGATAGTACCCTTTGTGGTTTCGATAACGGCAAGCGGCTGTCCCTCGTATGGGTCGTTGAACTGGACGAATTCCATTTGGCTGTAATCATAGCCCGCGATACCGTTGGTCACGCCCGAGCTTGAGCCGAAAAGCGAACAGCCCGACAGAGCAAGCACGCCTGCGGAAACGATTGCCGCTATACATTTTTTTAACTTCATTTATTTTCCTTTCACGGTATAAACATTTCTATAATATGCTATTATTATAATACCTTTTTGCACTTTCGTCAAGCCTTGCGGATATTTGTTCCCTGCCTTGTTTCCTCGATAACATAGCCGAGCTGCGTGATTTTTTCTCTCAGCTCGTCTGCGAGCGCGAAATTCTTCGCTTTTCTCGCCTCCGCGCGCTGAGCCGCAAGGTCACGCACCTCCTGCGGAATGTCGTCTGCCTTTTCTTCGGTATTCGCTCCGCGCTGTGCCGCTTCAATAAGGTCGAGCGACAGAACCTTGTCATATTCGCGGATAAGCGCGAGCTTCGTTGCCGCCGTAGTATCCGCCTTGAGCGCGTCGTAAAGCGCGGTTATCGCAAGAGAAGTGTTCAGGTCGTTATCCAGCGCCTCGCGGAAGCCTTTCATCAGCTCGTCGTACTTCGCCTGTTCGATCTCGCCCTTCCACATTCTCCACCTCAACACGAACGACGGCAAGATGAGCAAGTCGAAGGGCGAATTCCTCACCGTTTCGCTGCTCGAAGAAAAGGGCTATAACCGGGGTAGCCGACGCCCCACGGGCTGTCCCATTTAAGCTCCTGATCGTCAAATTTCGATTTCGTGAACCAGAGGACAAAGTCCGCCTTGTTGCGCTTATTCGAGTCCTCTTCAACGCCCTCGCGAACCCCGACCGCAAGGTCCTCCTCCTTAAAATCGTTGAAAACGTAATACTGCTTGAGCTTCGAGGTATCGAAGTAGATATTTCCGCCCGCTTCATAAGCGTAGCCCTTTTCGATAAGCGCGGAAATGACCTTTATAAAATCGGGAATGCAGTGTGTCGCGGGTTCAACAACATCCGGACGCTTGATATTCAGCTTTTTGCAGTCCTCAAAGAATGCGTTCGTATAAAATTCCGCTATCTCCATGACGGTTTTGTGTTCGCGCTTTGCGCCCTTGAGCATCTTATCGTCGCCCGTGTCGCCGTCGCTCGTCAGGTGTCCTACGTCGGTAATGTTCATTACGCGCTTTACGTCATAGCCGACAAAACGCAGATACTTTTCGAGAACGTCCTCCATGATATAGCTGCGCAGGTTTCCGATATGCGCGTAATGATATACCGTCGGGCCGCAGGTGTACATACTCACCTTGCCCTCGAAGCGCGGTACAAATTCTTCCTTTTTTCTTGAAGCCGTATTATAAAGCTGCATTTTAAATTACCTTCCTTTTTGATTATTTTTAAGTTCTTCAATCTGTTTTTCAAGCCGCTCTATCTCACCCTGAAGGTGACAGAACTGCTGAGAAACGGGGTCGGGAATATGAATCTGGTCAAGTTCCCGCGCAACGTCCACTCGTACTCCGTCGCGCTTTACCACACGCGCGGGAACGCCTACGGCGGTGCAGTTCGGGGGAACTTCGCTTAAAACTACCGCGTTCGCCGCTATTTTGGCATTATCGCCGACCTTAAACGGTCCGAGAACTCTCGCTCCCGCCCCGACAAGCACGTTATTTCCGAGCGTAGGGTGGCGCTTTCCGACGTCTTTGCCCGTTCCGCCGAGCGTAACGTTCTGATAAATCGTACAGTAGTCGCCGATTATCGTTGTTTCGCCGATAACTACGCCGCTTCCGTGGTCGATAAACAACCCCTTTCCGATAGTTGCTCCTGGGTGAATCTCTATGCCCGTTTTATGCAGTGCGCGCTGAGATATCCAGCGTGCCAGAAAATAGTGCTTTTTAAGATACAGCTTGTGCGCGCGGCGGTATGCGCGTATCGCCTTAAAGCTCGGGTACAGGAAAAACACCTCAAGGTCGCTTTTAACGGCGGGGTCGCGCTCGCGAATGGACTTTATGTCCTCTTTTATTCTTTTGAACATTTTGCCCTCCAAAAAACAAAAACCTCCGCAGTTTTCCTGCGAAGGTGTAAATACACGGTTCCACTTCGTTTCCCTGTCCGCGAACAATAATCTGCCGAACAGGCTCAAATCCCTTAACGCGGGGAACGGACGGGAATACTCGTTTCCTCCCGCCGGCTCGGCAAGCGCACTTCACCGCAGCCCGTACCTGCCGCTTTTCACCGTCCGCGGCTCTCTGTAAGGCGGTACTTCGGATACTCTGAATGCCTCAGCGCCTTTATATATACATTTTATCATATGCCGCACCGGTTGTCAAGTGTTACTTTACCCGCTTGTTCCCAAAAATATAAGCAGAATACTGTTCAAGCCGTAGGTCATACAATGTTGTAACGATATATTGCGGGGTGATGATATGTTTGCGGATCTGTTTGAATTCGCTATAAAAAATCTGCTTTTTTTCGCGCTTCATCTTGACGGCGGAACTTATCCAAAGCAGCTTTCAAAAAAAGAAGAGCAGGAGTGTCTGCGCGAAATCGCAGCGGGCAGTGAAAAAGCGCGCAACAAGCTGATAGAACACAATCTGCGTGAGCCGCTCGCGGTCGTCAAGCGCAGTATTCACAAATCGGTAAAGTTTTTCCATATTTATTTTCAGGTCTACCTCGTCATCAATGCACACGCTGTCCTTAAAAATGTCCGCGATCGTTATCTCGTTCCCGTTTTTGTCCGTATCTATCGGCTCGTTCATGTAAACCTCGGTGCTTTGGTGCTTTGTCTTGCGAAAATACATTTTTATCTGATTGCGTATGCAGGTGCTGGCATAGGTCGAAAAGCTGATCGCCTTTTCCGCGTCAAAAGTTTCAGCCGCCTTTATCAGCCCTATCGTGCCTATTGAAATGAGGTCCTCCTGTTCGCGCGAATCGCCGTAGTGCTTGTTGACTATGTACGCCACGAGACGCAGATTGTGTTCTATCAGCTTGTTGCGCGCTTTTTCACTGCCCGCTGCGAT
>USOZ01000081.1 GCA_900556525.1 uncultured Oscillospiraceae bacterium
GGGACTTTTATTGCCCATAAATCCTACCGCCGCCTTGATTAGCATTCGCCCCTGATAAAATTAGAACTACCGCCCCGCCTCCAAAAAAATCCTTCCCAATTCTCTTGACAAACGTCCGAAATCGTACTATAATAGGCAATAGTCCGTTTTCGGACTCGGAGGTGCAGCATGAATCGAAATTTTCCCGAATTAAAACGCTTTAATTACATTATAACCGAAATGAACGCGGCGTATCACCGCGCATCCCAGCGAGCGGGTCTATCGGACAGCGCAATGTCAATTCTCTATTCCGTGTGCGACAATGGCGGAAGCCGCGCACTTAACGATATATGCCGCTCGTCGGGGCTGAGCAAGCAGACGATTGGCTCATCGCTCCATAAACTCATAGCGGACGGATATATCTGCCTTGACGAATCGCGCGGGAAGCTGAAAACCGTTATTCTTACCGAAAAAGGCGCAGCTTTTGCCGAAGAAACGGTTATCCCGATAATGCGCATAGAAAACGAGATTTTCGGCGAATGGGACAGAAGCGAGCTTGAAAGCTATATTTCGCTGACGCAGCGCTTCCTTGATTCGTTCAAGGAAAAAACCGCGAAAATGCCGAATAAAATTAAAGGAGAAAAGTAATATGGATATAAAACTTTCGGAGAGCTTTACTTATAAAAAGCTGCTCCGCTTTACTCTGCCGTCTATAGTGATGATGATATTTACGTCGATCTACGGCGTTGTTGACGGATTTTTTGTTTCAAACTTTGTCGGAAAAACGCCGTTTGCGGCGGTCAATTTCATAATGCCGTTTCTGATGATACTCGGCGCGATAGGATTTATGTTCGGAACGGGCGGAAGCGCCCTTGTTTCAAAGACAATGGGCGAGGGAGATCCCGAAAAGGCAAAGCGCATTTTCTCGCTTCTCATCTATGTTTCGACAGCCTGCGCGGTGGTCATCGCCGTCGTCGGCATCGCCCTGCTCCGTCATCTGGCTTCCCTGCTCGGCGCAGAGGGCGAATTGCTCGAAAACTGTGTGCGCTACGGTCGGATAATTCTTATCGCCCTTCCCGCATACGTTCTCCAGTTTGAATTTCAGAGCTTTTTTGTTACTGCCGAAAAGCCCCAGCTCGGACTTGCATTTACAGTAGCGGCGGGCGTTACCAATATGGTTCTCGACGCGCTTCTCGTTGCAGTGTTCCCGCTCGGGCTTGAGGGCGCGGCGGCAGCTACCGCGATAAGTCAGGCGGTCGGCGGAATAGCCCCGCTCGTTTATTTCGCGCGTCCGAACAAGAGCCTGCTGCGGCTGACGAAAACGCGGTTTGACGGGAAAATCCTGCTGAAAACCTGCACGAACGGCTCTTCCGAGCTTATGAGCAACATTTCAATGTCGCTCGTCGGTATGCTTTATAACGTCCAGCTTATGAAATACGCGGGAGAAGACGGCGTTGCCGCTTACGGCGTGCTTATGTATATAAACATGATATTCCTCGCGGCATTTATCGGCTATTCCGTCGGTACAGCGCCCGTTGTCGGCTATCACTACGGCGCGCAGAATCACGCCGAACTGAAAAGCCTGCTCAGTAAAAGTGTGCGCATAATCTCGGTTTTTGCCGTATGTATGTTTGCGCTTGCGGAAGTTCTCGCGCGTCCTCTTGCGTCGATTTTCGTCGGATACGACGCGGGACTTACCGAACTCACCGTCCGCGCGTTCTCGATATTCTCGTTCGCGTTTCTTTTTGCGGGATTTTCGATTTTTGGCTCATCTTTCTTCACCGCGCTCAACAACGGACTTATTTCCGCGGCAATTTCATTCCTGCGAACGCTAGTTTTCCAGATCGCAGCCGTGCTTATACTCCCGCTTATTTTTGATATTGACGGGATATGGTATTCGATAGTCGTTGCGGAAGTTGTCTCGGTTATCGTTACGGTAATTTTCGTCTTCACGAAGCGCAAAAAATACGGGTATATGTAACATTCCAAACGCAAAAATCCCTCCCACGGTTTTTATGCCGTAGGAGGGATCTTTTACGTTGGAGCGGTAAAACTTATACTCAGCACCAATTAAAAACTATACAAAAAATCGAGTATATTCTTGCATATAGAGGTTATACGAAGATTTTTTGTCTATAGTTTTATTGGTGATTAGTATTATACCGCCTGCGCGGTGTAGAGCTTGTAATAATCGCCCTTTTTCGCCATAAGCTCGTCGTGCGTACCCGCTTCGGTAATGCCCTTGTTGCTTATGTACATTATCTTGTCGCAGCTGCGTATCGTCGAAAGACGGTGTGCGATAATGAACGACGTGCGCCCCTGAAGCAGGTGATTTATGCCCGTCTGGAGATAGCGTTCGGTCTTTGCGTCTATCGACGAGGTCGCTTCGTCGAGGACAAGTATCTTCGGGTCGGAAAGTATCGTTCTCGCAAGCGCGATAAGCTGTTTCTGACCCTGTGAAAGTCCCGCGCCGCGCTCGCTTACCTGCGTGTCATAACCGTTTTTCAGCGAACGTATATATTCGTCGATACCGACGATCCGGCAAGCCTCGCGCGCTTCCTCGTCCGTTGCGTCAAGCCGCCCGTATTTCAGATTTTCCATGATAGTGCCGCTGAAAATAAAGCTGTCCTGAAGCATTATTCCCATTTGAGAACGAAGCGAATGGAGCGTTACCCCCGAAATATCGCTGTCGTCTATAAGTATCTCTCCGCCGTTCAGGTTGTAAAACCTCGAAATAAGGCTCACTATCGTGGTCTTTCCCGCTCCCGTAGGTCCTACGAGAGCTACGCTTTCGCCCGCGCGAACGTCAAAATTGACATTTTCAAGAATATTTATGCCCTGTTCATATCCGAACGTAACGTTTTTGAAATGAACGTCGCCGTGTATCTTCGGAAGCTCTGTCGCGCCGACCTTGTCCTTTACGGTAACAGGTTCGTCAAGCATTTCAAATATTCGCTCGAGGTACGCTACCGCGTTGATGAACGTGTTCATTAGGTTGGAGAGGTTCATAAGCGGCTGCCAGAAGCGCGCGGAATAATCACCCATTGCAAGTATCGTTCCGAGCGAGATACCGGGCATAGCCAGCAGTCCCACGGCGTATATTGCCGCTCTCGTGATAATCCCGACAATGTCGGTCGCGGGCCAGACGAGGTTGCTGAACTTGACTGCGCGCATCCACTTTTTGCGGTACTGTATCGCTAAGCGGTCGTTTATCTCCTCGTTTACCTCCTCGCGGGTGAAAACCTGCGAGATCTGAACTCCGACAATGCTTTCATGAAGATATGCGTTGAGGTTGGAACTCTTGTTTGATACCGCCTGCCAAGCTTTTCGCTGTCCGTTCTTTATCGCGAGCATTACCGCCGCATATATGGGCAGTCCGCCGAGAACCACAAGCGCAAGCTGCCAGCAAACGAAAAACATGAACACTATTATAAACAACAGGTTGAAAATCTCAAGCACGAAATTCACGATACCGTTTGTCATGAGGTCCGAAATGGAGTTTATGTAGTTTACGATACGGACGAGAATTTTTCCGTGCGGGCGGCTGTCGTAATATTCAAACGGCAGCTCCTGCATATGTCTGAACAGATCCTCGCGAATGTCGTAAACTATATCCTGACCTACCTGCGTCATCATGACCGCGCGCTTTTTCGTCAGAAAAACGCTTATTATTATGCAGACGAGAAATCCGACCGCGCTTAATATGAGCATCGGTATCTTATCCTCGGAGGTCATGAAATTATCTACCGCATAGCTTACGATAAGGGGCGAAAGCAGCCCGATTATTACCGCCGCCGCGCTCAGCAGCAGGGCTTTTGCGATAGTTTTCTTATATTTTCCCGCATAGACAAGCGCGCGCTTTAAATGCCGTATGTCGAACGGGGTCTCAAGGCTCTCGTCTATGTCAAACTTGTTTCTTGCCATTTTTATCCGCTCCTTTCCCGTTATTTCTGAAGCTCATAAACCTCGCGGTAATAGCCGTCCTGCGCGATAAGCTCTTCGTGAGTTCCGCTCTGCGCGATAGTTCCGTCCTTTAGGATAAATATTCGGTCAGCGTCGCGCGCGGAGGAAATTCTCTGAGCGATAATTATTTTCGTGCAGGGGAAGTCGAGGTTTTTGAGCGAATCCTGAATATGTTTTTCTGTTTCAAGGTCTACCGCCGACGTAGTATCGTCGAGAATAAGTATCGACGGCTTTACGGCGAGCGCACGCGCAAGCGAAATACGCTGCTTCTGTCCGCCCGAAAGACCTACGCCGCGTTCGCCGATTATCGTATCATAGCCGTCCGAGGTCTTTATTATAAAGTTGTGCGCGTCGGCAGCCTTCGCGTATTTCACCGCTTCTTCCTCGGGCAGGTCGATATTTCCGAAGCAGATATTGCCCTCGATAGTGTCCGAATAAAGCAGAACGTCCTGCGTAGCAATACCTATCGCGCCGCGAAGCTGTTTCAGCTTCATCATTCTTATATTTACGCCGTCTACGAGAATTTCACCCGATTTTACGTCGTAAATGCGCGGGATAAGGCTGATAAGCGAAGTCTTGCCCGTTCCCGTCGCACCCATTATCGCAATGGTTTCGCCGGGGTTTATGGTGAAATTGAGATTGTGGAGGATCTCGCTCTTTCCGTATCCGAACGAAACGTCGCGGAACTCGATCTTTCCCTTTAATCTTTCGGACATATCAACAGCGTCGGCGCGGTCAACTATCGAACTTCTGCCGTAGTACAGCTCGATTATCTTGTTCGCCGAAGCGGTGAAGCGCTGGTAGTCGTTTACGATATTTCCGAGGGTCCGCATGGGGTTGGAAATCGTCCAGACAAGTCCCGCGAACGCCGCGTATTCGCCGAAGGTTATCCGCCCGCCGATAATGAACAGGCCTCCGCAGAGCAGACATATTACCGAAAGGCTCTGCGCCGTTATTTCAAGCGCGGGAAAAAATCTGAGCCATGTGAACGCCGCGGTCTTGTTCGCGTCGTTATACGCCTTATTTTTTTCGCGGAATTTCTTTATTTCATAATCCTCGCGTGCAAACGCCTTTACAACGCGATTTCCCGAAATGTTTTCCTCCGCGCAGGTGTTAAGGGCGGAAAGCCGCTCGCGAAGCTCGACGTAATACGGTCCGACGACATCCTTGAACATTTTTGTTATAATAAGTATAAGCGGCGTAAGGATAAGCATACACGTCGCCATGAGCCAGTCGATAGTGTAAAAATAGATCGTCGTGGCAGTGAACAGGATTATACATTCGAGCGTGGTCTTGATTATCCAAGCGACGGAATGGCGCACCATATCAAGGTCGCCCGTGACGCGCGTCATTATGTCGCCCGTGCGGTATTTGTCATAAAACGACGCGTCCTGCATTTCGATATTGTGGAACAGGACCTTGCGTATGCGGTAGATAAGCCCCTGCGAAGCGCGCTCGTAGGAGATATTCGCCGTGTACTGGATACAGCAGCGGATAAGCGTGAACCCGACCATCATCAGGAGCATTTTTATAAGCACATCCGAGCCTGTCCGCAGATTTTCCGCAGCCTGTTCGCCGACAAGAAAGGTGTCGGTTATCTGCTGGGTAAAGTGCGGTGTAATAATATACATCGACTGCGATATAATTGTAAGGCAGAGAGCAAGAATATACACGGCGCGGTCGCCTTTCATATTCTTCCAAAGCCAGCGAAGCAAAAACATATTTTCCCACGTCCCTTTCGTAAAAATATTTGCGGAAGAACCTTCTTTATTTAAGTCATATGGTTTCCCGAAAAAGTTTCAGCTTTTTTGTAAACGATTGCATTTCTTTTTTATCCGCAATTCGTTTGGATTTTGATTATAGCACAGGCTCACTTGATTTTATATAACAAAACTTGCAAAAAATAGTAAAAATCTCTTTTTTGGTTACTCGGGTACATTCCGGCAAGCAGCGAAAAGTGCCGACTTTGACGCTTTTGTTTACATTTCGGTTTCATTTAGCTCAAAAAAACTCCAAAAAGATTAAAAACAACTTTTTTCTTTGTGAAATCTTACATAAACAATGCCTTTTTTTAGTTAATTTTTTACAAAGCAAATTACAGATTATTGACAAATTCAGAGATTTGTTATATACTGGTTTTAAGCGTAAAAAATCTTACCGAAGTAAACGATCATTTTAACAACGAGCGTTTACAAAGCCTTATTAACAGAAGATAAAACCGTGATCAGATCCGCTTAAAAATGTTATTCGGAAGCAGCGGCTGCATATATATTAACATATATATTAAAAGGTAGGTCAACGGTAAATGAAAACTCACAAAAAAGTCTTATCTTCGCTCCTTTGCGTTTTGCCGCTTATTTTTGCGGCAGCTTGCAGCGGGAGTGCCGGTACGGAAAGTTATTCTTCTTCGCAGACCATGTGACGGCGGCGGTAGTGCCGTCCACCGCAAGCGTCCATTCTTCGCCCTGGACACTGGTGATCTCAAAGCTGCCGTCGGAATTGGGGCTCTCTATCGTGGAGACCCATTCGCCCATGGTGAGCTTCAGCTTCAGCTTGCTCACGTCCACCTTGGTGGTGCTGGGCTTGGGATCAGGCTTAGGTTCGGGTTCGGGTTCAGGATCGGGATCGGGCGTTGTGGTGCTGTCCTCGTCCGCCACGGTGACGGTACACGTTACGGCTTCATCGCCCACACGGGCGGTGATGACCGCCGTGCCCTTGGCCAGGGCCGTCACCTCGCCGCCGGAGGTCCCGCTGACCACGGCGGGGTCACTGCTCTCCCAGGATACGGCATCCTCCGTGCCGTTGACCTTCAGCGTCTCCTTGTCGCCCACGGTCAACCTGTTTTTATGGATGATTCATAGTTATCATTATGACAAAGGGCAAAATCAGGCTTTCATAAAGTGCCGCAAGCACCAAGTATATCAGCACCAAGCCCAAAGCCACAGACACGGCAAAGCCGCTTACCGTTTCGCCTAGCATTCGTATAAAGCCCGAAAAAGAGTAAGTGAGCTTTGAATTTTCGCCCAAAATTTCGCCGCTCTTGCTTTCTAAAAGGCTTTTTACCGCTCCAAGTGAGAGTTTGTCGTTGCTTGCTGTGATTTTTATGCTGCGGTTTTTGTTGTAGCGGTTGATGACGCCCAAGTCTTCTTTGTAGGCAAAATCAACCACACTTGAAAGCTCCAAAACCACGCCGTCATTGCTTTTAATCTGTATGCGTTTGAGCGCTTCTATGTCCTGCTTGAATTTACTATCAAAACTTAACACTATGTCATCTTTACTCGCGCCCGTGTCCATACTGCCAACGCTTAACTGCCCAAAACTATACCCCATATTATAACCCCCTAAATAATTCTTCTAACGGAACATTTAAGCCTCGTGCAATTTTTGGAAATCGAATTTTTGTGTTGATTTTTTTGCTTTTGTTGCAGCGTTTGCAAAAGTTGCATTTGTTTGTTTGCTTGTGTTTTTCAATACTTTTTTGAATCCTTTAGCATTGTCTTTACTTTTTTCTGCGATTAGGTCTTTAGTTGAAATTTCTTGTTTTGTTGCTTTATTAATAATTTTGCCATTGTCATTAATAGTATATTGATCTTCAAGCCCTGCATTTTTTAGTAGATTGCATCAGGATCAACATCAGAGCTTGGAACAAAATTGTCCATTTGTTCAAAG